>NZ_JBYSZI010000099.1:0-16223 GCF_058787075.1 Cupriavidus sp. FW305-46 | reverse complement strand
TTGCGGGCGAGTCACTTTTGTCCCGCCCAGGAGGGCGGAACAAGGCCGTCGACCTACGACAACATCGAACCAGCCCCCCAATGCCACCCTTTAAACCGTCGCCGCAGTCCCCAGAATCGCCGTAGCCTGACTCGACAACGTCCCCCCATTCCCATGCACAACGGCAACCTCAGCATCCCTCACCTGCCGCTCCCCACATTCCCCACGCAACTGCCGCACCGCTTCAATGGTAATGAACATCCCGTACATCCCAGGATGCACGCATGACAAGCCACCGCCATTGGTGTTCACCGGCAACCGCCCGCCCGGCGCAATGCCGCCACCGCTGACAAACTGACCGCCCTCCCCCTTGGCGCAGAACCCCAGGTCCTCCAGGAACAGCAGCGTATTGATGGTGAAAGCATCATAGAGCTCAGCCACGTCGACATCCGACGGCTTGAGCCCCGCCATGGCGAAAGCGCGCTCGCCGGATTCCTTGGCGGCCGTGACAGTCAGGTCCGGCATGCACGAGATCTGGCGGTGCCACGTGGCCGTGGCATTGCCCAGCACATAGACCGGCGGCCTGGCCAAATCCCTGGCGCGGTCCGCACGCACCATCACATAGGCGCCGGCACCATCGGTGACCAGGCAGCAGTCACGTACTGACAGCGGGTCCGACACCATGCGCGCATTGAGCACATCATCGATGCTGAGCGGGTCCCGCATCATCGCTTCCGGATTCAGCTGCGCCCACTTGCGCGCGGCCACGGCGACCTCGGCCAGGTGCTCGCGCGTGGTGCCGTACTGGTGCATATGGCGCGCCGCGGCGAGTGCATATGACGTGATCGGCTGCAGCGGGCTGTACGGGTGCTCATACGGCTGCGGGTCCAGCACCGCGCGCACCTTGGAGATGCCGGCGCGGCCAACCGTGGAGGTGCGCTGGTTGCTGCCGTAGCAGACCAGCACCGCATCGCACTGGCCCGATTCGAGCGCCATCATCGCCGGCAGCATGTGCGAGACAAAGCTGGAGCCGCCGATCATGGTGCTGTCGACAAACTTGGGCTTGATGCCAAGGTACTCGGCCACCGGCATCACCCACATGCTGGCGCCGACGCTGGCGGTGGCGATGCCGTCGATGTCGCGCATCGACAGGCCCGCATCCCTGACGGCAGCCTTGGCGGCCTCCACCAGGATTTCCATTTCAGTCTTGCCGTGGGCCTCGCCCAGGCCCGCCTGGCCGACCCCGACGATGGCGACGCTGCCACGCAAATTGGACAAACTCATGGCCTCAGCCCTCCACCGGATCGAACACGACGAGAGCGGCCTCGCCTTCCTTGCCCTGCGCCACGCGCGCCTGCACACGCATGCCGATGCGCACGCTGGCGGGCGCAATGCCTTCCACACGGCTCATCATGCGCACGCCCTCATCCAGGTCGACCAGCACCACGTTGTAGTCGCCGCCGGCATCCGGCTTGCGGCGGATCACGCTGGTGGAGTAGACCGTGCCGGTACCCTTGGGCTCGACCCAGGCGAGCGTGTCGCCGCCGCAGTGCGGGCAGATATTGCGCGGGAAAAACACGTGGCGCTTGCAGTCCTGGCAATGCTGGATGCGGAACTGGCCAGCGGCGAGCTGGTCCGCATAAGCCTTGTCCGGACCCACCGCCGCTTCTTGTTGGGGCATGGAGTCTCCTTCACTTTTGATGGTGCCGCCATGGGCCTTCCATGGCACGGCAATGAGCTTGCCGCAGTCTGTGCATTGCAACAATTCACATCTGCCGAAGGCTGGATTTTTGAATGCGGAAAGCGCCGCGCTCAGATCACCAGTTCGATCACAAACGGCCCCTTGCGCGCATTGGCCATGCGGAACAGGTCGGCAAAACTTTCCATGTCGCTGGCCTGCGCGCCCTCCACGCCCATGCCGTTGGCCAGCTTGACCCAGTCCAGGTCGGGATTGCCGATGTCCAGCATGTCCAGGGCGGTCTTGCCCGGGTTGGCCCCCACCCCCGCCAGCTCGCCCAGCAGGATGGCGTACTTGCGGTTGGCCAGCAGCACCACGGTGACGTCGAGCTGCTCGCGCGCCATGGTCCACAGCGACTGCAGTGTGTACATGGCCGAGCCATCGGCCTGCAGTGCCACCACGCGCCGGTCTGGCGCCGCCACCGCCGCGCCCACGGCCAGCGGCAGGCCTTCGCCGATGGCGCCGCCGGTCAGCTGCAGCCAGTCGTGCGGGGCCGCATGGACCGTGCCCGGATAGAAGGCGCGGCCGAAGCTGATGCTCTCTTCCACCACGATCGCCTGTTCGGGCAGCAAGGCGGTCAGCGTACGTGCCACCGCCTCGGACGTGACCGCGCCGCGGGCGGGCTCAACGGATGCGGGCGCTACGGCAGCCGGCAGCGGTGCATTGCGTGCACCCACCTCGTCGGCCAGGCGGGCCAGCGCTTCGGCAAGGTCTTCCTCCGGGCGTGCCAGCACGTGGATCACGGCATCTTCCGGGTACGGGCGCGGCGACTTGCCCGGGTAGGCAAAGAACGTCACCGGCGCCGGTGCGCCGACCAGGATCACGTTGCGGATGCCGGCCAGCTTGTCGCGCGCGACGTCGCCCGAATATGGCACGCGGTCCACCGCCAGGCGGCCGCTGCCGCGCGACACGCGCGCATTGGACATGGGCGAGATCAGGCGGGCGCCGGTGGCCGCGGCAATGCGGTGCGCATCGGCCAGCGGCGCCTCGCGCAGCGCGCTGCCCCCCAGCACCACCAGCGTGGGCTGGCCCGAGCGCAGCACGCGCGCGGCCTGCTGCACGGCGTCGGGCGAGACCTTGGGCACCGCCAGCGGCGGCAGCGGCGCGGCCACCACGCCGCCCGCATCCCAGCACACATCGGAAGGCAGGATCAGGCTGGCGACCCCGCCCGGCGCGGCGCATGCGGCCTGCACCGCGGACGAGGCATCGGCGCCGACGGACGCAGCCTGCGTGGCCGTGCGCGTCCACACCGAGACCGGACGGGCCCAGCCTTCGGTATCCGCGGTCAGCGGTGCGTCCAGCGGCCGGTGGTAGGTGGCCTGGTCGCCGATGATGTTGACCACCGGCGTCTGCGCGCGGCGCGCGTTGTGCAGGTTGGCCAGGCCGTTGGCCAGCCCCGGGCCGCAATGCAGCAGCGTGGCCGCGGGCTTGCCGGCCATGCGCGCATAGCCATCGGCCGCGCCGGTGACCACGCCTTCGAACAGGCCCAGCACGCAGCGCATGCCCGGGATGCGGTCCAGCGCCGCGACGAAGTGCATCTCGCTGGTGCCCGGGTTGGCAAAGCAGGTGTCCACGCCGTTGGCGAGCAGGGTCTTGACCAGGCTCTCGGCGCCGTTCATCGGTTGGGTAGTTTCCATGTCTCGGGTTCCGCTCAGGTTCTGGGTCAGCAGGTTGGCATTGGTTGCACTGGGGGCGTCAGGCCGGGCGGCCGCGCCGCCAGCAGGTCGAAATCCAGGCAGACAAACTCGGTCGGGAATTCGATGCGTGCGTAGTAGACGATCAGTTCGCCGCGCTCGCCCGGGACACAGGCAAAGCGGCGCAGCTCAGCCACCGGCGCGCCCACGGCAAGCGCCAGCGCGGCGGCGGATTCGGCCCCGGCCGCGACGATCGACAGGCGCTGGCGCGCGGTGCTGACCGACAGGCCGGGGAAGCGGTCCAGCACCGGCACCGAGGCGCCCTGGCGGAAGGCCTCGGGCTCGCGCGCAAAGACGCCGGCCTCGATATAGACCTCGCCCACCGCGAACGGCCGCCCTTCCAGCCGGTGCAGCCGGCGCAGGAAGTGGTATTCGGCGGCGCGCTCACCGGGGCACGGCATGCCGAGATCGGCGGGCAGCGGCACGTTGCCGGCGGATTCGACCATCGCTTCGGTGTCCAGTTGCGCGCCCACCGCCACCGCCTCGTCCCAGCTGGTCGACAGCGACACCTGCCGCCGCGCCTGGCACGGCGCCTTGACGAAGGTGCCGCGCCCGCGCGAGCGCGCCACCAGCCCTTCTTCATCGAGCATCGACAAGGCATGGTGCATGGTCATGCGCGCCACGCCGTACTGGCGGCACAGCTCTTCCAGCGACGGGATGCGCTCACCCTCGCGCCAGGCGCCGCTTTCGATCTGGCGGCGGAAGATGGTGGCCAGCTGCAGGTAGACCGGCTGGCGGCTGCGCGCGAGGAGTTCGCTGGACGTGGTGTCTGCCATGCGGCAAGGGAGGTCGGGAAACGCCGGTGAATGTCGGGGAAAAGGGCGATGCGAGGGCCGCCCGGAGTCGTCCTGGCCGGACGACTATATAAAAGTCTATAAACCTAGACTACTCGGGTTAACGCCGATCCATGCCGCTCCGGTATTGCCAGGCCCGGGCGTGCATTCCGGGGATTTTGTCGCCCGGGCGTCACGCGCCGGAACGTGCCGCAACCCCCACTTCAGCGCCCACCTTGCCACTGCCCAAGCGGACAGAATGCCACCATGCCCCAACCTTCCCGGGGGCAGGCGTGGCTGCCGCTTGCAGCCATCTCAAGGAGTCAACTTATGTTGATGCGAGACGTGATCCCCCAAATCCTGAACCGCGGCGCGGCCCAACTGGCGCCCGACGCGTTCGAGACCGCTTCGCACAAGACCTTCCACCATGCGATCGACATCTATCTCAAGGATTCCAATGCCTTTATGAACACCTACTTCGCCCGCTATTTCGAGTGGCAGGGCATTTGCCGGGAGCGGTGGTTCCATGAATGCATCCACGACAACCTGCTGGCCGCCGGCGGCGTCTTCGTGACCAAGCGCGCGCACCAGGAGTATGTCGAGGAGACGTTCCCGTTCCAGCGCGTGGATTGCTACCTGAACACCTTCCAGGTGCGACAGTGCTCGGCGTACCTGCTGTTCCGCTTCTGCGTGGGGGGCAAGCCGGTGTCGCTGGGCTACCAGCAGATCGTCTTCGCCGACCGGCAAAAGCGCATCACGCGCTTTCCGGCGGGCATCATCGAACGGGTCAGGGAATATGAACTGGCGCTGCCGGCACTGGCCAGCTGAGCCAGGCGCGGCTGACCCCGCGCGGGTCTGAATCCGGCACCGCCGGCCGTGGCTCAGCCGGCGGTGCTGGTGCGCAGCCGGCTGTCGGCCATGGCGGTGAAGCGCGGCAGGCTGAGGGTAAAGGTGGTATGCACGGCCGGCACCGACTCGCACTCAATGCGCCCGCCGAAGGTCTCGATCACGCGCCGGCAGAAGGCCAGACCGAGGCCGGCACCGGTGCCATGCGCCTTGGTGGAGAAGAACGGATCGAAGATGCGCGGCATGACGTCGGCCGCAATGCCCGGGCCGGTGTCGCGAAAGCGGATCACGTGGTACTGGCCCTCGGTCGCGCCGGTGATGTCGATGTGGCCGCCGCCGGCCGCGCGGATCGCATGCAGCGCGTTCTTCAGCAGATTGAACAGCACGTAGACCAGCAGCGTGTCGGAGCCGACAAAGCGCCAGCCCGCGTCGATGCCGCGCACCTGCACGCAGCCGCGCTCCTCGCCCTGGAACGGGTAGCGCTCCAGCGCCGCATGCACGCAGTCGGCAATGCCGTGCGGGGCAAAGCTGCTGCGGTCCAGCCGCTCCAGCGTGACCGAGGCCAGCGCCATGTCGATCACGGTGCTGGTGCCATCGACTTCCCGCGTGATGGCGCCGACCAGGCTCGACACGCGCTCAAGCTGGCCGGGCCGCATGCGGTCCTCGCACAGCCCCTGCTGGACCGCCAGCCGGTAGCCGTGCAGCACCTGCGGCCAGGTGCGCGCCAGCTCCTGCGCCTGCATGCGGATGGTCGCCAGCGGCGTGCGCACCTCGTGCGCCACGGTGGCGGCCAGCGAATACGGATGCATCAGGTCGTAGCGCACCACGCTGACCGCCAGGATGCCCAGGCTTGCCGCCACGAACACCACGCCCGGCGGATAGAACGCTGCGCCGTAGTTGACGGCGTAGTCCACCGCCGCCAGCGAATAGAGCGCCACCGCCACCAGGCACAGCTTGTAGCGCTTGCGGCGTTCGGCTGTCGCATTGCGCCGCGCCGCCACCAGCAGCCAGGCGCTGCGCAGCGCCACCAGCACCGTCTGCACCAGGTGCAGCGGATGCAGCGGGCCGGCCCTGGGATAGTCGCCGAAGAAATAGCTGTAGTAGCCGGAGACTACCTGGTCGGTGGTCAGCAGCAGCACCGCCAGCACCAGGCTCAGTCCGTACGAGGCCAGCAGCAGCGGCCGCTCGCGGCGGCTCTCGGTGACTTCGGCGATGAAGTGGTAGAACGTGGTCGGCAGGAACAGGATGAAGAGGTAGCCGAGCCGGGCCAGCACCAGCGCCACATCGGGATGCGAGGACTGGAACAGGAACACCCACGTGCCCTGCCAGGCGAAGGTGGTCACGCACAGCAGGAAGAACGAAGTGGAGACGCGCGTCACGCCCTTGGTCACCAGCACATAGAGGCCGTAACCGAGGAAGATCGACGAGACGAAGGCGGGCAAGGCTGCGTACATGCGGAGCGCGAAGGCAAGCCGGGCGGATGGCAGGGTCGGCGACGCGACATGTTATGCCCTGCGCGGGTGGCGCGTGCATCATTCGGTTGCATTCAGAGCTAATCCGCGCTTAATGCTGTGCGATACGCGCCGGCGCCCCCCTCGTTCCGGGGGTGCCGGGGTATCGAGCACGCGCGGCACGCAAACAGCAAGGCGGGACGCCCGCTGGCGTCCCGCCTTGCCTTGCTGCCACGCACTGCTTACCAGCGCGTGTCCCGTTCCCACTCCTTCATTTCTTCCTCGGCGCGCTCCTTGGTGTAGCCATAGCGCTCCTGGATGCGGCCGGCAAGCTGGTCACGCTTGCCGTTGATCTGCGCGATGTCGTCGTCGGTCAGCTTGCCCCACTTCTCCTTGATCTTGCCCTTCGCTTGTTCCCATTTGCCTTCGATCTGGTCCCAGTTCATCTCGTGCTCCTTCATCCGATGGCAAGGGGGCGCCATCGGAGGCGTCCCCTTGCGGGTGGTGCGGTGCGTGGCCCGCCAATGCTGGCGGGATGCCGCGAAGGCTTACTTGCCGTACTTGGCCTTCACATCGGCCTGGCACTTGTCCTTGGCATCGCCCGACATCGCGTCGCAGCGTTCCTTGTCGGCCTTGTAGGCGGCGTCGGTGGCGTCCTTCTTCGCGTCGGCGCGGGTTTCGGCCACGTCGGCACTGGTGCCGGTCGCCGCGGCCTTGTCGACCTTGGCAGCCATCAGTGCCTTTTCATGGGCGGCCTTGGCGTCCTTCTTGCAGACGTCCTTGTCGTTGCCCTTCTTGTCGTCGCACATTTCCTTGGCTACGTCATAGTCGCGGTCAGCCTTGGTCTTCTCGGCCTTGGCGGTCGCCTTCTGCGTGCCGTCGCGGCGGGCTTCGGCCTGGGCCTTGGCCACATCGCGGTCGCGCTTGGCCTCGGCCTTGCAGACGTCCTTGGCGTTGTCCTTCATGCCATTGCACTTGGCGGAGGCAGCCTTGTAGTCCGCATCAGCCTGCTTCACCGCGGCGTCATAGTCTGCCCTTGCCCCGGTTGCAGCCGTTCCGGACGTGGTTGTTGGTGCGGTCATCTGCGCCAGCGCAAATCCCGCCGGTGCGGCAACCATCATCGAACACACTGCTGCGGTCAGCCATTTCTTCAACATGTCGATCTCCTTTCCGGGTGATTGCGTAAAGGTACGCATGAGAGGCCGGCGGCTATGCTGCTGGCCATGCCGTAAGTACAGAGTAGGCCCGGGGGGGTATGGGAAGCAGGCGTCCGGTTCCGAAAGGCGCGTCAGACTATTCCGACATTGCAATGCGGGCGAGGCACGCGGCGGGGCATGCACCTGGTTGCTGAGGGGGGATGGTGCGGTCAGCGCGTCATGTGTGCGACGGCGGGCGAGCATGCGTGCCGCAGAACAAGGCGCCCCTCTCCCGCTGCGCGGGAGAGGGGCGCAAATTGCCAGTCAAGCAGGGCGGCCGTCAGCCCAGAATCGACGGCGTCAACCGGTTCTCGTCAGGCGCTTCGCCCTCTTCGTCCGGCCAGTTGCGCCCCACCATCCATTCATACAAGGTGGGCAGCACGATCAGCGTCAGCATGGTGGCGGTGATCAGCCCGCCGATGATGACGATGGCCAGCGGGCGCTGCGTCTCCGAGCCGATGGCGCGCGAGATCGCCATCGGGAACAAACCCAGCATGGCCAGCAGCGCGGTCATCAGCACCGTGCGCAGCCGGTCCATCGAGCCGGTCAGCACCGCCTGGCGCACCGGCATGCCTTCATCGCGCAGCTGGTTGAAGTAAGTCACCATGACCACGCCATTGAGCACCGCCTGTCCAAACAGCGCGATAAAGCCGATCGCCGCCGACACCGACAGCGGGATGCCGGTCAGGAACAGCGCGAACACGCCGCCGATCAGCGCGAACGGGATGTTCGAGATGATCAGCGTGGCGCTCTTGAACGACTTGAACGCATTGAACAGCAGCAGGAAGATCACCAGCACCGACAGCGGCACCACGATCGAGAGCCGCGCCATGGCGCGCTCCTGGTTCTCGAACTCGCCCGACCAGCTGATCTTGACGTCGTCGGCCTTGACGTTTTTCGCCACCAGCTTCTGCATGTCCTTGACCACGCTGCCCATGTCGCGGTCGCGGATAAAGATGCCGATCGAGGTGGTGCGCTGGCCGTTCTCGCGGCTGATGTTCATCGCGCCGGATGCCGCGCGGAAGGTCACCAGCTGCGACAGCGGCACCTGCGCGCCGTCCGCGGTCTGCATGAAGATATTGGGCAGGTTCGGCAGCGCGCGCTCCGACGGCTTCAGGCGCACGGCCACGCTGAAGTGCTTCTCGCCCTCCCACAGCTCGGTCGCGGCCTTGCCGGCCAGCGCGGTTTCCATCAGGTCCTGCACGTCGGCCACGTTGATGCCGTAGCGCGCGGCCTGGGCCCGGTCGAACTCCAGCACGTACTGCGGCAGTTCGCCGTCACGGTCGATAAAGGCGCGCATCACGCCCTTGACCGTCTGCACGTTGGCCAGGATCTGGTCGGCCACCTTCTTGTTCTGCTCCAGGCTGTCGCTCTGCACCTTGATCACGATCTGGCCCTTGATCTGCGAGATGCTCTCCAGGATGTTGTCGCGCACCGGCTGCGAGAAATTGGGCTCGATGCCGGGGAGCTGGCGCAGGTTCTTGTCGATCTCGCCGATGATGGCGCGCTTGTTGAAGCCGTCGCGCCATTGCTTCTCGGGCTTCAGGTCGACCAGGATCTCGACGGTGTTGATCAGCTTGGGATCGGTGCCGTCGTCGGGGCGGCCGACCTTGGAGATGGTGGTATTGACCTCCGGGGTCTTGCGGATCACGCTGCGCAGCAGCCGCGCCTGGTCGCGCGCCTCGTCGGTCGAGACCGATGCCGGCAGGTCGAAGCTGACCCACATCGAGCCTTCGTCCAGCTCGGGCAGGAACTCGCTGCCGAGGAACTTGCCCACGCCCACGGTCACTACCAGCAGGCCCAGCGCCGAGCCTACCACCAGTTTCTTGTGGTCCAGCGCCCAGGCCAGCATCGGCTCATAGAGCCGCTTGCAGTGGCGCACGATGAAGTTGTCGTCGTGCGCGATGTTCTTGGTGAGCAGCAGGTGGCACAGCAGCGGCACCAGCGTCAGCGAGAGGATCAGGGAGCCGATCAGCGCGCCCGTGACCGTGTAGGCCATCGGCGCGAAGATCTTGCCCTCGTGCCGCTGCAGCGTGAAGATCGGGATGTGCGCCGCAATGATGATGACCATCGAGAACACGGTCGGACGGCCCACTTCCGTGGTGGCCTGCAGGATCGCATGCAGGCGCGCCTTGCTGTCCTTGATCTGCTGCGCCTTGAGCTCGCCCAGCCGCTTGAAGATGTTCTCGACCACGATCACCGCGCCGTCGACGATGATACCGAAGTCCATCGCGCCCAGAGACAACAGGTTGGCCGGAATGCCCACCCAGGTCAGGCCGATGAAGGTCGACAACAGCGCCAGCGGGATGATCAGCGCCACGATTGCCGCGGCGCGCACGTTGGCCAGGAACAGGTACAGCACCGCCATCACCAGCAGCGCGCCCTCGACCAGGTTGCCGAACACCGTGTGCAGGGTCTTGTCGATCAGCGTGGAGCGGTCGTAGTACGGCACGATCTTCACGCCCTTGGGCAGGATCTGGTCGTCCAGCAGGTCGATCCTCTTCTTCAGCGCCTCCAGCACCAGCGACGGGTTCTCGCCCTTGCGCATCACCACGATGCCCGAGACGATGTCGTCCTCGTCGTCCTGGCCCATCAGGCCTTGCGGCGGCGCGCTTCCGACCCTCACGTCGGCGATGTCCTTGACCAGGATCGGGGTGCCCAGGTTCTCGGCCACCACCACGTTGGCGATATCGGCCGAGGTGCGGAAGCTGCCCAGCGAGCGCAGCAGGAACTGCTGCCGGCCGTGCGCCACGGCGCCGCCGCCGGCATTGGCGTTGGCGCGCTGCAGCGCAGTGAACAGCTGCGACAGCGAGATCTTGGCATCGCGCATGCGCGCCAGGTTGGGATTGACCTCGTACTGCTTGATGGTGCCGCCGATGGTGACCAGGTCGGCCACGCCCGGCACCTGGCGCAGGTTTTTCTCCACCACCCAGTCCTGCAGCGTGCGCAGCTCTTGCGCGGTATAGCCCTTGCCAGTCAGGCGGAAGCGGTAGATCTCGCCGATCGCGGTGGACAGCGGCGCCAGGTCCGGATGCACGCCGTCGGGCAGGTCCACGCTGCGCAGGCGCTCCAGGATCTGCTGGCGCGCGGTCACGTCGGTGGCCTTGTCGTTGAAGGTCACCATCATGAACGACAGGCCGAACTGCGTATGCGAGAACACCCGCACCGCGTTGGGCGTTCCGGCCAGCGCGGTTTCAATGGGGATGGTCACCTGGCGCTCCACCTCTTCGGCGGCGCGGCCCGGGTACAGCGTGATGACGTTGACCTGGATGTCGGAGACATCCGGGAAAGCTTCGATCGGCAGGTTCTTGAATGCAGCCAGGCCGCCCCCGACGAAGATAAGCAGGCCCAGCCAGACAAAGAGCTTCTGGTGCAGGGCAAAGCTGACGATGCGCGAAATCATGTGGCGGCCGTCCTCACTTCTTCTCGGACGCACGCGCCGCGTTCACGGCAGTGGCATCGCGCAGGATGTCCTGCAGGTAGAGGTTGCCGTCGGTGATCACGGTCTCGCCGTCCTTCACGCCTTCAAGCAGCTCGGTGGTGCCGGGCAGCGTCACGCCCACGCGCACCAGGCGGCGCTCGAAGGTATTGGCGGCGGTGCGCACGAACACATAGTTGCGGTTGTCGGCCAGGAACACGGCCTTGGACGGCACGGCGATGCCCTTGAACGACGCGGCCGGCAGCTTCGCGGTGACGAACATCTCCGCCTTCAGGCGGCGCTCCGGGTTGGGCACGTTCAGCCGCACCTTGATGCTGCGCGCGGTGGGATCGACATAGTCGGCGATCTTGACCACGGTGCCGGAGAAGGTCTCGCCGGGCCAGGCAGCGGTGGTGAGCTGCACGTCCACGCCCGGCTTGAACAGGCTCAGGTCGGCCTCGCCCGCATCGACCTGTGCCCACAGCGTGGTCGGATCGGTCACCAGGAACAACGGCGCGGCGGGCGGCTGGTCGGGGCGCAGCTCCATGCCGAGGTTGATGTTGCGCTCGACCACCAGGCCGTCGATCGGGCTGCGCAGCGCAAAGCGCTGGTTTACGATGCCTGAGGCGCCCGCGCCGCCCGCGGCCGCGCCGTACTGGGCCAGCGCCGCCTGGGTGCGCTGCAGGTCCGCCGCGGCGCGCGCGGCGTCGGCCTGCGCCTGCTCCAGCTCCTTCTGCGCGATGATGCCGGCGCCGTACAGCTCGCGCTGCCGTGCCAGCGCCTTGGCCGCGACCGCGCTGTCGGCGGCGGCCTTGCGCGCATCGGCCTGGGCCACGCCGAAATCGGGCGAGGTCAGGCTGGCCAGCGGCTGGCCCGCTTTCACGGTGGCGCCGGGCTGCACCAGGATCTCGGTGACGCGGCCGGCAAACGGCGTCGACACGCGCACGGTCTTGTCCTCGTTCCACACCAGCCGGCCGGGCAGGCTCAGCATGCGCTCGCCGCCGGTCCTGGCGGATTCGCCGGCGATGCCCGGCAGCGTCTTCACGCTGGCCGGGAACTGGATGGTATTGCCGCTGACCTTGGGATCGTCATCGGCCTTGGGCGCTTCAGACTTGCCGCAGGCGGCCAGCGCCAGCGCGCACAGGGACAGGGCAGCAAGCCGTGCGGGCAGGCCGGCGGGGAAATGGACGGAAGACATGCGGCGGGACATGCGTGACAGGAGGGAGTGCATTGGATTCGCTGGGACTGCGGTTCAGGGACGCGAGCTCGTCGCAGTGCCGGTCGTGGAGGTCTGCAGCGCCGCGCGGTAGGCCGACAGGGCCTTGGCGTAATCGCCCTGGGCGCTGACGGCATCGAGCCGGGTCTGGCGCAGCGCGCGGCGGGCATCGAGCAGGTCGAGCACGCCGGTGGCGCCCTTGCCGTAGGCAAACTCGGCGCTGCCGGCCACGCTTTCGGCGGCGGGCAGCACGTCGTCGCGCATCTGCCGCAGTGACTGGCGCGCGGCTTCGAGCTGGCTGCGCAGCCGTTCCATCTCATTGCCGGCTTCCAGCAGCACGCGGTTGCGGTCGTCCAGCGCGGCGTAGTAGTCCACCTCGGCGCGGCGGGCCTCGCCGCCGTTGCTGTGGCGCACGTACAGCGGGATCGTCAGGAACACGCCGTAGCTGTTGCCGCTGCCGTTGGTATTGGTGACCGAGACCGGATAGTGCTCGGCCTGCGCGCCGACGGTCACGTCGGGCACGCGGCCGGCGCGCGCCAGGTCGCGCGCGGCGGCGGCGGCGGCCAGGCGGGCCTCGGCGGCAGTCACGTCGGGGCGGCGCTGCAATGTGTCGGGATCGACCTGCGGCACGGGGGTATCCAGCGGCGGCCAGTCCGGCACCAGCCGGTTGCCGGCAAGCGTGCCGGGCACGCCCATGGCCTGCGCCAGCTGGGCCTTGTCGCGCGCGTGGTCGGTCATGGCCTGGCGCATGTCGCTCTGCGCGCGCAGCGCGTCAAGCTGCAGCTTGGTCACGTCGGCGCGCGAGACGTCGCCGGCCTTCAGGCGGGTCTCGCTGGCCTGGCGCGTGCGGTCGTAGAGCGCCAGCATCTCCTTGAGCACCGCCACGCGCTCCTGGCTGACCACCGCGTCATAAAAAGCCTGCTCCGCCGCGGCGCTCTGCTGCGCCACCACCGCCTGCACCACTTCGCCGGCGGCCGCGCTGGCCTTGCGCGCGGCGTCCACGCGCAGGCCGCCCTTGTTGGCGGTCTCGATCAGCTGGTCCACGCGCAGGGTGGAATCCACGGTCTTGCTGCGCAGGTTGCCCGAGCCGATGCCGGCATGCGGGTTGATGTTGGTCACGCCCAGGCTCAGCACCGGGTTGGGCCGCTGCGAAGCGATCTGTATGTCCGCCTGGCTGGCTTCGACGCCGCGGCGGGCGGCGATGATGTCGCGGTTGCAGCGCAGTGCGTCCAGGCGCGCCTGCGCCAGGGTCAGCGTCGCGCCCGCCGGCGGCGGCACGCAAGGACCGGCAGCATCTGCGGAATCAGCGGAAGGAAGCGGATCGGCGGGGCCTTCGGCGGCAAGGACTGCCGCGGGCCGGGCCAGAACCCCCAGTAGCAGCAGGGCACCTACGGCAATACGGGAAAAGACAAAAGGCACGGTCAGTCAGGCTCGGTTCGACAACGGTCTACGGTAAACGACCGTGCTCGCCGAACGGTGCACCAGGGCGGCAAATATTCATCCGACCCTGATCCCGCCAATGCGGCCGCGAAGCGTGGCTGTCCTGGTGTGCCCTCGCCTGCTGTCCTGGTGCATCAGACGCCACCGGACACGATCTCCCGCACGCATTCAAACCGAATCGCATTACAAACGGCTTTCATAAAGCTGACAAAAGCCTTTAACTGCGCGAAAACCCCAGCCAATCGGAAAACCATGAAAAACGGCACGGCCGTTGCCGGCCGTGCCGTCTGCACTGCCAGGCGGGTTACCCCTTCACGCGGTCATCCAGCCCCAGGCTGCGGCCGATGATCTCCTTCATGATCTCGCTGCTGCCGGCGTAGATGCGCGAGATGCGCGCGTCGGTGTACATGCGGCAGATGCGGTACTCCTCCATATAGCCGGCGCCACCGTGCAGCTGCACGCCCTCGTCGACCATGCGCCCCTGCAGTTCCGACGTGAGCAGCTTGGCCGACGCCGCCGTCTCCACGGTCAGCGTGCCGGCGTTGTGCTGCAGCACGCATTGGTCGACGAAGGTCTGCAGCGCATCCAGCTGCGCCCGCAGCTCGGCCAGCTTGAAGCGCGAGTTCTGGAACGTGCCGATGGCCCGGCCGAAGGCCTTGCGCTCCTTGACATAGTCCAGCGTGAGGTCGAACGCCACCTGCGCCGACGCCATGTAGCCGCAGGCGCCAATCAGCCGCTCTTCGGCCAGGTGGCGCGTCAGGTAGCGGAAGCCCTGGCCGGGCTCGCCCAGCACGTTGGCCTTGGGCACCTTGACGTTGTCGAAGAACAGCTCCGAGGTGTCCTGCGAGTGCAGGCCCATCTTGCGCAGCTTGCGCCCGCGCTCGAAGCCGGGCATGCCGCGCTCGACGATAAAGAGGCCAAGGCCATGGCTGCGCTCCGGATCGGTGCGCGCGACCACCACCACGTAGTCGGCCAGCTGGCCGTTCGAGATATAGGTCTTGGCGCCGTTCAGCACCCAGTGGTCGCCATGGTCCTCGGCACGCGTGCGCATGCCGGCCAGGTCGGAGCCCGCCTGCGGCTCGGTCATGGCAATGGCAAAGATCGACTCGCCGCGCGCGGCCGCCGGCAGCAGGCGCTGGCGTTGTTCCTCGTTGCCGATGCGGCCGATATACGGCGCCACCAGCCGCGAGTGCAGCGTGCCGAAGAAGCCCGAGTCGCCGTGGCGCGCGTTTTCCTCGATCAGGATCTGCTCATAGCGGAAGTCCTCCACGCCGGCGCCACCGTATTTCTCGTCAGCCCACATCAGCAGGTAGCCCTGCTCGCCGGCCTTGCGGAACACTTCGCGGTCCACACAGCCCTGTTCGCGCCAGCGCTCGCCGTGCGGCCCCACCTCGCGCTGGTAGAAGCGGCGGGCGGATTCGCGGAAGGCGTCGTGTTCGGCTTCGAAGATCAGGCGTTGCATGCGGGGTCTCCTGGTGTTTTTGAGAGTGACCGGCTGAGTGTCTGCCGTGCAGCGTCTATGAGATTCGTCGGAAAGGATGATTTTTCCTCCCGCAGCCGAACGGCCAGGTTTGAAGGAGAAGCCGGCTTGAATGCAATTTTATTGATATGAAGTGGAAATAACTTTCATTTACCCGCCGGAACGCTTTGCACAATACTGGAAGCACAGATACCTATTCGATGGAGCGGGGAACATGGAAGCCGTCCTCTGGATTGCCCTGGCGCTGGCACTGGTGGCACTGGGAGGCACCGTCACCTGGCTGATCGGGACGCGGGTGCCCGAGCCGGTGTTCGAACGCGCGCAGCGGCATGGCCGCTTTGCCGGGCTGGAACCGCGCCCCCCCCCCCCCGCGCGGCGGCGGGCGCGGCCGCCGGGTGAGGCGCGTGCGGCAATGGCGCCTGGTGGCCGTGCCCGGCCCGATGGGCCAACTGGTGCCGGTCCGGATCTGACCGCTTTGCGCTATTGCGGGAAGTCCCAGCGCTGCGACCAGTCGGATTCTTCGCTCACGATGTCACGCAGGATGCGCACGGCATCCTGCGACGCCCCTGCGGGGGTCCTGGCGCAGACAAGGAATACCGGATAAGAGAACTCTGACGCGCCTTCCACGCGCGCCAGCACCCCGCTGTCCAGGTAGCTTTGCACCACGCGTGTCCGGAAATACCCGCTGCCACCGAACTGCAGGATGTACTGCAGCGCCAGCGGCCCCAGGTTGAAGTACAGCGAGGCGCGCGCATGCTCCGGCAGCGCGCTGTCATGCTGGCGGCGGAATTCCGGTCCCCAGTCGACATAGACATAGCCGCCGTCGCGCTGCGTTGAGCGGATCAGGATCAGCTTCTCTTCCATCAGCGCCTCGACATGCATGCCGGGCGCGTACTCCGGCTGGTAGACCAGCGCCGCATCCAGCGTGCCTGACTGCAGCTTGCGCTGCAACTCCGCCCCTTCCCCCACCTCCGCCCGCACCGCCTGCGCCG
>NZ_JBYSZI010000098.1:0-16284 GCF_058787075.1 Cupriavidus sp. FW305-46 | reverse complement strand
GAGCCGGAGCCGGTGGTGCAGCCGCGCCCGGCCCCGCCGCTGCCCGAGGTGAAGAGCAAGGTCGAGGACGACGCCGACATCGCGCTGGAGCGCCAGAAGCGCCGCGCCGAGGCGGCGGCGCGCGAAGAGGCCGAGCGCAAGCAGGCGGCTGCCCGCAAGGAAGCCGAGCGTAAAGAAGCGGAACGCAAGGAAGCTGCGCGCAAGGAAGCGGAGCAGCGCGAGGCCGAGCGCAAGGAAGCCCAGCGCAAGGACGACGCGAAGAAGAAGGCAGCGCAGCAGGAACAGCAGCGCAAGGAACAGGCCGAGCGCAAGGAAGCAGAACGCAAGGAAGCGGACGCCAGGGCCAAGGCTGACGCCGAGAACAAGGCCAAGGCCAAGGCGGATGCCGACGCCAAGGCCAAGCGCGAGGCTGCGGCCAATGCCCAGCGCAAGAGCGAGCTGGCGCGCCTGCAGGCGCTGGCCGGCGGCTCCGGCGCGGGCGGCGGCGGCGTGGGCAGTACGGCCGGCGCGGGTGCCGGCGGCGGTGGCAAGGCGTCGCCGGGCTATGCCGACCGCGTGCGCCGCCGCGTCAAGCCGAATATCGTCTTTGGCGAGGACGTGCCGGGCAACCCGACCGCGGTGGTGTCGGTGCAGCTGGCGCCGGATGGTTCGCTGCTGTCGGCGCGGCTGTCCAAGTCCAGCGGCAACTCGGGCTGGGATAATGCCGTGCTGCGCGCGGTGGAACGTTCCGACCCGCTGCCGCGTGATGAGAACGGCAAGGCGCCGGCCAGCTTCACCATTACCTTCCGGCCGAAGGACTGAGTGGCCTGGGCGGCATGATTTGCAACATAATGCAACCTTCATCGCCGGGTCTTGGTCCCAGCGCTAGCATGACAGGTTGCCTGACGCGGCCGGCAGTGTGCGATACGCACGCAGACGGGGCATGCGCCACGCGCTGCAATGCCCATTTGCCCGTGTTGCCGATTGCCTGCCGTGCCCGACGAAACTTGAAATCGACTGAGGAGCAGCATGCGAAAGCTTTGGGCCCCCAACTGGCTGTCCGCGAGGCGGCACAACGCAACCCAACCCGAATCCCAACGCGCCATCGGCCGGCATCCGCTGGCCGGCCGCCGCGCGCTGATGGCCTGGCTGGCCGCGGCGATGACGATGGCAGCCGGCGCCGCGCACGCGCAACTCAACGTTGAGATCTCCGGGGTCGGGTCCAGCCAGATCCCGGTTGCGACCGCCAACTTCCAGGGCGAGGCCCAGTCCCCGCAGAACCTGACCGCGATCATCCGCGCCGACCTGGCGCGCAGCGGGCGCTTGCGCAATGTCGATCCGGGCGGCGCCACGGTGGCGGAATCCGCCAATGTCGACCTGGGCAGCTGGAAGTCGCGCGGCGCCGATGCCTTCGTCGCCGGCAGCGTGACTCCGGCCGCCGGCGGCAAGTATGAGGTCCGCTTCCGCCTGTACGACACCGTCAAGGGCCAGAGCCTGGGCGGGCTTGCCTTTACCGTCAACCAGTCCCAGCTGCGCGTGACCGCGCACAAGATCGCCGACTACATCTATGAAAAGCTGCTCGGCGAGCGCGGCGTGTTTGCCACGCGCCTGTCCTACGTGTCGAAGGTCGGCGGCCGCTACCAGCTGCTGATTTCCGATTCCGATGGCCAGAACGCGCAGGTGGCCCTGACCAGCAACGAGCCGATCATTTCGCCGTCGTGGTCGCCGGACGGCGCGCGCGTGGCCTATGTCTCGTTCGAGGCCAAGAAGCCGGTGGTGTACGTGCACGACCTCGCCAGCGGCAAGCGCACCCTGGTATCGAACCAGAAGGGCAACAACAGCGCGCCGTCGTGGTCGCCTGATGGCCGGCACCTGGCGCTGGCGCTGTCGCGAGACGGCAATACCCAGGTCTACCAGGTCAATGCCGACGGCTCCGGCATCCGCCGTCTGTCGCGCAGCAGCGCCATCGACACCGAGCCGCAGTATTCTCCGGACGGCAAGAGCATCTACTTCACCAGCGACCGCGGCGGTGCGCCGCAGGTCTACCGCATGCCCGCTTCCGGCGAGGAAGGTGGCGGTGCGCAGCGTGTCACCTTCAAGGGCAGCTACAACGTCAGCCCGCGGGTTTCGCCAGACGGCAAGTACCTGGCGTACATCTCGCGCGCGGGCGGCTTCAAGCTGCAGCTGCAGGACCTGAGCAACGGCGACGTGACGTCGCTGACCGATACGGCCAACGACGAAGCGCCCAGCTTTGCCGCCAACGGCAAGTACATCCTCTATGCCACCCGCGTGGGCGGTCGCGCGGTGCTGGCGGCGGTTTCCACTGACGGGCGTACCCGGCAGGTTCTGTCCCTCCAGTCCGGCGATGTTCGCGAGCCGTCCTGGGGTCCTTTCATGCAATAACAGGAGTCATTCACCATGCCCCAACTGATGAGCAAAACCCTTGCCGTTGCCGCACTGCTGGCCCTTGGCGCCTGCAGCTCCGGCGTCAAGCTGGACGACACCGCCAAAGCCGGTGCCGGCGCGGGCACCGGTGCCGATCCGCGCGCAGTGACCCCGGTCACGGCCGCCGATCCGCTCAACGATCCGAACAGCCCGCTGGCCAAGCGCAGCGTGTACTTCGACTTCGACAGCTACTCGGTCAAGTCCGACTACCAGGGCATGCTGGGCGAGCACGCCAAGTACCTGGGCTCGAACAAGGGTCGCAAGATCCTGATCCAGGGCAACACCGACGAACGCGGCACCAGCGAGTACAACCTGGCGCTGGGCCAGAAGCGCGCCGAAGCCGTGCGCCGCTCGCTGGCTTCGATGGGCGTGCCCGACGGCCAGATGGAAGCCGTCAGCCTGGGCAAGGAAAAGCCCAAGGCCACCGGCCATGATGAAGCCTCGTGGGCCGAAAACCGCCGCGCGGACATCAACTACTGATCTCTGGACTGCCTTTCATGAAAGCACGCGTTTCCACCCTGTTGTGGCTCGCCGCCGTCGCCGGCGGCGGCATGCTGCCGCTGTCGCAGGCGCATGCCGGAGTGTTCGATGATGACGAGGCGCGCAAGGCGGTCATCAGCCTGCGCGACCAGTTCAACGGTTTCCAGGCAACCGCGACGCAGCGCATCGAGCAGAACAGCCGTACCACGCTCGACATGCAGAACCAGCTCGAGGGCCTGCGCCAGGAAGTGGCGCGGCTGCGCGGCCAGAACGAAGTGCTGCAGAACACGGTGGACACGCTGCAGAAGCAGCAGAAGGACTACTACGCCGACCTGGATGCGCGCCTGAAGAAATTCGAGCCGCAGCAGGTCACCGTCGAAGGCCGCGAAGGCCTGTCGCAGCCGGGCGAAAAGCCCGAATACGATGCCGCGCTCAAGCAGTTCCAGGCGGGCGACTTCAAGAGCGCCGGGAGTTCGTTCTCGGCGTTCGTCAAGAAGTACCCCCAGAGCCCGTACGTGCCGCTGGCGCAGTACTGGCTCGGCAACTCGCTGTATGCGCAGCGCGACTACAAGGGCTCCACCTCGGTGCTGCAGACCATGATCAATAACAACCCGACGCATCCCAAGGTGCCGGATGCGATGATCGCGGTCGCCAACAACCAGCTCGAGTCCGGCCAGAAGGCGGCCGCGCGCAAGACGCTGGAGCAGGTGGTGGCCAAGTATCCGGGCACCGAAGGCGCGCAGGCGGCCAGCAACCGGCTGAAGACGTTGAAATAACACCGGAAGCGGCCGGTACGCCCGGTCCTGTCTGCAAGGCCCGCTTCGGCGGGCCTTTTTCTTGGGTCGCGCTAAAATACGCGATTCGCCTGAATCTTTTGCGCGCCGAGGCGGCGCGCTTCCCATCATGACCAAACGCGCCATCGTCCTGCTGTCCGGCGGACTAGACTCTGCCACCGTACTCGCCATGGCCCGCGCCCAGGGCTTCGAGACCTATGCGCTGTCGATGCGCTATGGCCAGCGCCACTCCTCTGAGCTGGAAGCCGCCAAGCGCGTGGCGGCCGCGCTGGGCGCCACCCGCCACGAGATCATCGACCTGGACCTGCGCCGCTTCGGCGGCTCGGCGCTGACCGACGACGCGCTGGCGGTGCCGACCGACGGCGCTTCCGACGGCATCCCGGTCACCTACGTGCCGGCGCGCAACACCATCATGCTGTCGCTGGCGCTCGGCTGGGCCGAGGCCGTCGGCGGGCGCGACCTGTTCTTCGGCGCCAATGCGGTCGACTACTCCGGTTACCCGGACTGCCGCCCGGAATACGTCGCGGCCTATGAAACGCTGGCCAACCTCGCCACCAAGGCCGGGGTCGAGGGCGACCGCTTCCGCGTGCATGCGCCCATCATCGACATGACCAAGGGCGAGATCATCCGCGCCGGCATCGCGCTGGGGGTGGACTACAGCCTGACGGTGTCGTGCTACCAGGCCGACGACGACGGCCGCGCCTGCGGCGTGTGCGATTCGTGCCGCATCCGCCGGGCCGGCTTTGAAGCCGCCGGTGTGCCCGATCCGACCCGCTACCAGGCCGCTGCCTGATCACAAGCCGACGTCCACGCCCCTACATGCCTGAAATCGACCTCGCCGCGCTCTCGCGCACCGTGCTGCTGAGCACGTTCGTCCTGACCTTCCTGTTTGGCGCCGTGCTGCAGCGCACGCACTTCTGCACCATGGGCGCGGTCTCCGACATCGTCAACATGGGCGACTGGAGCCGCATGCGCATGTGGGTGCTGGCGATCGGCGTGGCCATGATCGGCACCGGCGTGCTGGCCTGGACCGGCGCGATCGACCCTACCAAGACCATCTACACCGCCAGCAAGCTGGGCTGGCTGTCGGCGCTGGCCGGCGGGCTGATGTTCGGCTTCGGCATGGTGCTGGCGTCGGGCTGCGGCAGCAAGACGCTGGTGCGCATCGGCGCGGGCAACCTGAAGTCGCTGGTGGTCTTGGTCTTCCTGGGCCTGTCGGCCTACATGACGCTGCGCGGGCTGTTCGGCGTGGTGCGAGTGAATACCGTCGATGCGGTGGCGCTGACGCTGCCCACCACGCAAGACCTGCCGTCCATGCTGGCGCAGGGCACGGGGCTCGCGCGCGGCGCGCTGCAGCTGGGCCTGGGCCTGGCGCTGGGCGGCGTGCTGGTGGTGTGGGCGCTGGCGGGCCGCGGCTTCCGCTCGTTCGACAACCTGCTTGGCGGCATCGGCGTCGGGCTGATCATCGTGGCAATGTGGTATGTCTCGGGCCACCTCGGCTATGTAGCCGAAGACCCCAATACGCTTGAGGAACTGTTCGTCTCGACCAACAGCGGCCGCATGGAAAGCCTGAGCTTTGTCGCCCCCTATGCCTACACGCTCGACTGGCTGATGATGTTCAGCGACAAGAGCAAGGTGGTGACGGTCGGCATCGTCAGCGTGTTCGGCGTGATCGCCGGCGCGGCGGCCTATGCCCTGGCCACGCGCACATTCCGCTGGGAAGGCTTCGGCAATGCCGAGGACGTCGCCAACCATATGGTCGGCGGCATCCTGATGGGTGCGGGCGGCGTGACCGCGCTGGGCTGCACGGTCGGGCAGGGGCTGTCGGGCGTGTCGACCCTGGCGCTTGGCTCGTTTATCGCGCTGGCGGGTATCCTGGCCGGTGCAGTGCTGGCATTCCGCTACCAGATATGGCGTCTGGAGCGCATGGCCTGAGGAGCGTGCTTGACACATCGAGAACCGCATCCCTATAATCGCGGTTCTGTTTTTTCGGGTCGTTAGCTCAGTCGGTAGAGCAGCGGACTTTTAATCCGTTGGTCGCGTGTTCGAGTCACGCACGACCCACCAGTATTACGAAGGGCCTGTGGCGCAAGCCACAGGCCCTTTTTGCGTCTGGCATGCCCCGCTAACGGGGGGGTGCTTTAACTAGTTCGAGGTAGAGACTTAGGACTGCCTGCGCAGCACAATGGATCAGCCGCGGCGTGTTGACCGCGGTCCATCAGGATGGCCGCGAGACACGGCCCACCAACAAGACCCTATGCGGCAAGCAGGCGTTTCCTTGCCGGCCAGCGGGCACGTGCTGCGCATTATCTGGCCGTTCGTACCGGTGGTCGTTGCGCTGGCGTTGTTCTGCATCGCCAGCCTGGACCTGTTGTCGGCCGCGCGCGCCTTTGTCGCGGGCGAGAGCCAGTGGTCCAAAGGCCAGAAGAACGCCGTGCTGCACCTGCTGCGCTACGGCGAGGATCGTGATCCGGCGGATTTCGAGGCATACCTGGAGTCGATCGCGATCCCGCTGGGCGACCACCGCGCGCGCCTGGAGCTCGACCGCGACGAGCCTGACCTGGAGCGCATCCATGAAGGGCTGCTTGCCGGCGGCAACCATCCCGAAGACATTCCGCGGATGGTGCGGCTCTACCGGAATTTCCGCCATATCCAGGAGGTCGATGCCGCGATTCGCGTGTGGGCCGCGGGCGACATCGAGATCTTTGCGCTGCACGAACAGGCGCTGACCCTGCGCCGGCTGACCAGCCAGCCCGGCTGCGGCGATGAGTGCGTGGCGCCGGTGCTGCGCAACATTGCGCGGATCGACGCCAGGCTGACGCCGCTGGAGCGGGCCTTTTCGGGCCATCTGGGCCAGGCCTCGCGCCGCGTGACGCGGCTGCTGACCAACGGCAGCGCGGTGATGGCGGCCGCGCTGCTGATGTCGGCGATCCTGCTGTCGGTGGGGCCGCTGCGGCGCGAGCGCCGGCTGCGCGAGGCGCTGGCGCAGCGCGAAGAGCAGCTGCAGCTGGCGGTGGAGGGCAGCAACGACGGCCTGTGGGACTGGCATCTCGGCCGCGGCGAGCTGTACTTCTCGCCGCGCTGCGCGCAGATGCTGGGCTACCAGGACACCGAGCTGCCGCATGCGCGCGAAACCGTGCTGGGCCTGCTGCATCCTTCCGAGCTGGCTGCCTTCGAGGCCAAGCTGGCGCACCATCTGCGCAGCGGCGAGCCCTACGATGCCGAATTCCGCCTGCGCAACCGTGCCGGCGATTACCTGTGGGTGCGCGCCCGCGGCCGGCTGGTGCGCGGGGCGGGGCGCCGGCGCGCGCGCATGGCGGGGTCGCTCACGGATATTTCCGACCACAAGCGCTACGAGACCCAGCTCTTTGCCGAGAAGGAGCGCGCCCAGGTCACGCTGCAGGCCATCGGCGACGCGGTGGTGACGGCCGATGTGTGGGGGCGCGTGGAATCGCTCAACCCCGCGGCCGAGGCCCTGACCGGCTGGCGCGAAGCCGACGCCCGCGGCCTGCCGCTGAGCAGCGTGTGCGTGCTGCGCGACGAGGAAAGCCTGGCGCCGCTGCCCGATATTGTCACGCTGGCGTTGCGGCAGCGCTGGCGCAGCCGGTCGGCGCAGCTGGTGCAGCGCGATGTGTCCGGGCTGCCCGGACAGGCGCTGGCGGTCAAGCCATCGGTAGCGCTGATCCGCGACCGTGCCGCGCAGGCCATCGGCGTGGTGGTGGTGCTGCACGATATCAGCCAGGAACGCGCCCATGCGGCGCGGCTGGCGTACGAGGCCAGCCACGATGCGCTGACCGGCCTGGTCAACCGCGCCGAGTTCGAGCGCCGGCTGGACGCGGCGATCACGCGGGCACGGGTGCAGGGCACCACCCATACGCTGATGTACCTGGACCTGGATCAGTTCAAGGTGGTCAACGACACCTGCGGCCATGCCGCCGGCGACGAGCTGATCCGGCAGATGGCTGAGGTCATGCGCAGCCAGCTGCGCCGCAGCGACACGCTGGCCCGGTTGGGCGGCGACGAGTTCGGCGTGCTGCTGGAGCAATGCGGCCACGCCGACGGCGAACGCGTGGCCGAGGCCTTGCGCCACGCCATTGCCTGTTTCCGCTTTGCGCATCGCCAGCGCACCTTCACGCTGGGTGTCAGCATTGGCCTGGTGACGCTGGACCGCCAGACCGTCAACGTCGCCGAGGCGCTGAGCGCGGCCGACGCGGCCTGCTACGTGGCCAAGGAGGGCGGGCGCAACCGCGTGCAGGTCTACCATCCGCTGGACAGCGTGGTGCAGGCGCGCCACGGCGAGATGGAGTGGGTCAGCCGCGTGCATGCGGCGCTGGCGGCTGGCCGCTTCTGCCTGTACTCGCAGGAGATCGTGCCGGCGCACGATGGCGCGCTGCCGCAGACGGGCCGCCATGTGGAACTGCTGCTGCGCATGGTCGATGAACGTGGCCGGCTGGTGCCGCCGATGGCCTTCTTGCCGGCCTGCGAGCGCTACAACCTGATGCCGATGATCGACCGCTGGGTGGTCGAGACCGCGTTTCGCACCCTGGCGGGACGGCAGGCGGAGATTGCCACCTGCGCGATCAACCTGTCAGGCTCGTCGCTGGCGGACCTCCAGTTTCCCGACTTCGTGCGCGAGCAGGCGCAGCGCTTCGGCATTGCGCTGGACGGCATTTGCTTCGAGATCACGGAAACCGCAGCGATCTCCAACCTGGCGCAGGCCGGCGCGTTCATCCTGCAGCTGCAGCAGCTGGGCTGCAAGTTTGCGCTGGATGACTTCGGCGCGGGCATGTCTTCGTTCACCTACCTGAAGCACCTGCCGGCGGCCTACCTGAAGATCGACGGCAGCTTCGTGCGCGACATGCTGGCCGACCCGGTCAACCTGGTGATGGTGGAGGTGATCCAGCGCATCGGCCACGCCATGGGCAAGCAGACCATTGCGGAATTCGTTGAGAGCGAGGCCATGCTCGAACGGCTGCGCGAGCTGGGCGTGGACCTGGTGCAGGGCTACCACATTGCGCAGCCGGTGCCGTTTGCCCTGGCGGATCCCAACGCCGGCGACCGGGCGGCGCTGGCGCTTGCGGGCTGAGCCGCCAGGCCCGGCGGCGGGTCAGGGAACGAGCGGGTCGCGGAAGCCGGTATCGGCGCCGGGCGGGGTGCCGGCCGGCGCGGGCGTCGGCGCGGTTGCGGGCGGCACGGCCTGGTGCCTGGCTTCGCGCCAGGTGTTGTACACCCAGTAGGCGGCGCCGGCTGCCAGGCCGACCTTGGACAGCTTCCAGGTCCAGCGCAGCACCGGCGTGCGCTTGACCAGCGGCAGCGCCAGCGTCATTACGGTGCTCAGCAGCGGGTAGTCCTTGGTCATGCCGACCACTTTCATCCACGACCCCGGACGGGCGATGCGCGGCAGCCAGTGGCCGATAGTGCCCAGGCGGTGCGCGCCAGCCCGCACCTCATGCAGGGCCTGCAGGCAGTCGTAGCGTTCCAGCGCGGCGCGGGTCAGCAGCAGTTCCTTGCGCACCGCCAGCGGCAGACGCACCTCTTGCGTGAACCGGGCCCGCCGCGGGTGTTCGCGGCGGTCGTGTCCGGCAGCGCTGTCGTCGGGTTCCAGGGGGCTCATCGGCGCAGGATCTCCCGGTCTTTGTCGATTTCGGCGAGCGTGGCCTCCAGCATCGGCGGGGCGTTGCGCACCAGGTTGCGTGCGTACGCCAGGCAAATCGCGCACAGCACCAGGTAAAGGACCGTCAGTGCGCCCAGTGCCTGCCAGCGGTAGGTGTCCCAGAACAGGATGGCGATCAGCCCGGTCAGCGTGACCAGCCCGATGCCAAAGAACACCAGGCCGAAGCAGGCCAGCAGCGCGACCTTCATCAGGCGCGTGCGTTCCTCGGCAAGCTCCACGCTGGCGAGTTCGAGGCGGGTCTGGACCATGGCCACCAGCGAGCCGGCCAGGTTGCGCACGGATTCGAGGAGCTTGGGGGAAGGGGGGGATTCGCTCATGCGGCTCCGGCGTGAAAGAGCGGCGCGACGGCGTGGGCCGTACGCGCCTTTCCAGCAGGCGGGCCGGGTGTGGCGGCTGTTGTGTCGCCAGCCCCGGCCACTGGCAACCCGATGACCGGGTTGCCGCTCAGGCGCGGCACACCAGCACGCCGCGCCGGGTTGGAATCGCTTACTTGCGGTTCAGCAGCAGACCGATCAGCAGGCCTACGCCGGCCGCCACGCCCACGGCGCGCCACGGGTGGTCATGCACGTAGTCGTCGGTGGCGCGTGCCGCGGCCTTGCTCTTGGTCACGACGGCGTCTTGCAGGTCCTGGGCCTTTTCCTTGGCTTGCTTGAGCAGGCCCATGCCACGCTCGCGCAGTTCGGCGGCCTTTTCCCCGGTGGTCGAGGCGGCTTGCTTCAGCAGTTCCTCGGCGTCGGACAGAACGGTCTTGACATCGCTCATCAGTTTCTCCTGTTTGCGGGCGGTTGGTTCGGTTTGTGCGGATTCTGACATTTTCTACGCTCCGAGGCTAACGGCAATTGTCGGTCTGATACTTAGCATATGTGGCGGGCGGCCGTGGTTTCAAGGCTGCAAGCCAGTGCGCGTGCCGCTTCGCTGCCTAGTATCGTCAGCATGCCGGAAAGCAAGCGTGATGAATGTCAGAAAATGTCTATATGACTTCGAGTGATTTTGTAGTGACTTTATATTCGTTTGGGTTGGATATCAATCCGGATACTCTGGTTCCACCCCGAAATCAGGAGAACAGAACATGGCTTTGCGTCTTGGCGATATCGCCCCGGACTTCGAGCAGGATTCGAGCGAAGGCCGCATTGGCTTCCATGCGTGGCTTGGCGACAGTTGGGGCGTGCTGTTCTCGCACCCGGCCGACTACACCCCCGTGTGCACCACCGAGCTGGGCCTGACCGCGAAGCTGAAGGATGAATTCGCACGCCGCGGCGTCAGGGCGATCGCGTTGTCGGTGGACAACGTGGACTCGCACCGCGGCTGGATCCAGGATATCAACGAGACCCAGTCGACCACGGTCAACTTCCCGATCCTGGCCGATGGCGACCGCAAGGTGTCGCAACTCTACGACATGATCCACCCGAACGCGAACGAGACCCTGACGGTGCGCTCGCTGTTCATCATCGACCCGAAGAAGAAGGTGCGCCTGATCATCACCTATCCGGCCAGCACCGGGCGCAATTTCAACGAGATCCTGCGCGTGATCGACTCGCTGCAGCTGACCGACAACCACAGCGTGGCCACGCCGGGCAACTGGCAGGACGGCGACGACGTGGTGATCGTGCCCTCGCTGAAGGACGAGGCGGTGATCCGCGAGAAATTCCCCAAGGGCTACCAGGCGGTGCGGCCGTACCTGCGCCTGACGCCCCAACCCAACAAATGAACGCGGCCCCGCGTGAAGGCGGGGCCGGCGTGCAGGACAGGCGTTTTATCGACGGGGGCAGCCTCGTCGTCTCCTTGGTAGTGTGCTTGGCCCGGCTTTGCAGCCGGGCTTTTTTATTGCGGAGAGCTGTCCGTTGGTCGCGGATGCGATCAGAAGAAGGCCTGGAGGCCGGTCTGGGCACGGCCCAGGATCAGCGCGTGGATGTCGTGGGTGCCTTCATAGGTGTTGACCACCTCCAGGTTCACCACGTGGCGGATCACGCCGAACTCATCCGAGATGCCGTTGCCGCCCAGCATGTCGCGCGCCACGCGGGCGATGTCGAGCGACTTGCCGCACGAGTTGCGCTTCATGATCGAGGTGATTTCCACTGCGGCGGTGCCTTCGTCCTTCATGCGGCCCAGGCGCAGGCAGCCTTGCAGGCCGAGCGTGATCTCGGTCTGCATGTCGGCCAGCTTCTTCTGCACCAGCTGCGTGGCGGCCAGCGGGCGGCCGAACTGCTTGCGGTCCAGGGTGTACTGGCGCGCGGTGTGCCAGCAGAATTCGGCGGCGCCCAGCGCGCCCCAGGCGATGCCGTAGCGGGCCGAGTTCAGGCACGTGAACGGCCCCTTCAGGCCGCTCACGCCGGGCATGATGTTCTCTTCCGGCACGAACACCTGGTCCAGCACGATTTCGCCGGTAATCGAGGTGCGCAGGCCGACCTTGCCGTGGATGGCAGGTGCCGACAGGCCCTTCCAGCCTTTTTCGAGGATAAAGCCGCGGATCGCTTCCTTGCCGTCGTCGCCTTGCAGCTTGGCCCAGACCACGAACACGTCGGCGATCGGCGAGTTGGTGATCCACATCTTGGCGCCGGTCAGCTCATAGCCGCCGTCGACCTTCTTGGCGCGGGTGACCATCGAGCCCGGGTCGGAGCCGTGGTTCGGCTCGGTCAGGCCGAAGCAGCCGATCCATTCGCCGGTGGCCAGCTTGGGCAGGTACTTCTGCTTCTGCGCTTCGGTGCCGAATTCAAAGATCGGCACCATCACCAGCGACGACTGCACGCTCATCATCGAGCGGTAGCCCGAATCGACGCGCTCGACTTCACGGGCGATCAGGCCGTAGCTGACGTAGTTCAGGCCCGGGCCGCCGTATTGCTCCGGGATGGTGGGGCCGAGCAGGCCCAGTTCGCCCATCTCGCGGAATATCTCCACGTCGGTCTTCTCGTTGCGGAACGACTGCAGCACGCGCGGCATCAGCTTGTCCTGGCAGTACGCCGCGGCGGCGTCGCGCACCATGCGTTCGTCGGCGGTCAGTTGCTGGTCCAGCAGCAGGGGGTCGGCCCAGTGGAATTCGGCGTTGGCAGCCATGCAGGTCTCCTTCGGTAGCGCGGGGGGAAGCGTCGGGGGCGGGGCGAATGGTCGCTTGCCGCACCGGCGCTTCCGGGAATCATGACGGGTTCGGTGATCTTCGCGGAGGGTTATTTGTTGTTCCGCATTGCGGAACTGTGTTCCGTTGAATTAGTATATCGCAATGGCTTTGCCGTGCAACAGGCAAAACCCCCGACACCCATGCCTTTGTGCGATGAGCGGACAACCGCCGACCTGAGAGGAGCCGCCTTGACCAGTCCGTCACTTTCTCCCGATGCCACGCCGCCCGCGCCGGTGCGCGACAGCGATCCCAACTTCGTTACCGCGCTGGCGCGCGGGCTGGAGCTGATGCGCTGCTTCCGCACCGGCGAGGCAATGCTCGGCAACCAGGACTTCGTGCGCCGCACTGGCTTCCCCAAGGCCACGGTGAGCCGGCTGGCCGGCACGCTGGTGCAGCTCGGTTACCTGCGCTATGACGAAAGCCTGGGCAAGTACGCGCTGGATGCCGGCGTGCTGGCGCTGGGCTATGCCTACCTGTCGGCGTCGGACGTGGTGTCGCTGGCGCGGCCGCATATGCTGGCGTTCGCGCAGTCGTACGGGGTCTCGGTCTCGCTGGGCAAGCGCGAGCGCATGGAAGTGATCTACCTGGAATCGATCCGCAACGATGCGGGCGTGATGCTGGGGCTGGGCGTGGGCTCGCGGCTGTCGCTGGTGTCCAGTTCGATGGGGCGGGCATACCTGGCCGCGCTGCCGGCGGCGCGGCGCGAGCGGGTCATGGCTGAGTTCAGCCAGGCGTTCCCGGAACAGTGGAAGCAGCAGGAGACGGCCACGCGCGCCGCCCTGGCCGAGGCGCAGCAGCGCGGCTATGCGGCGTCGTTCCGCGACTGGCATCCGGCCATCCATGCCTGTGCGGTGGCGTTCCGGCCGGTGGGGGAGAAGGAGCTGCACATGCTGAGTTGCAGTGCTTCCTATGGGGCGGTGGATGAATCGGTGTTCCACCAGACGCTGGCGCCGGCGTTGCGGGCGCTCGCGGCAAGGTTGTCGGACCCGGCGGGGTGACGGCCAGGTCCGACGCGCAAGGCGTTACAGGTCGGTGCGCAGCTTCCACAGTTCCGGGAACAGCACCACATCCAGCATCTTGCGCAGGTAGCTGACGCCCTCGGTGCCGCCGGTGCCGCGCTTGAAGCCGATCACGCGTTCGACCGTGGTCACGTGGCGGAAGCGCCACTGGCGGAACGAATCCTCCAGGTCCACGAACTTCTCGCCCAGCTCGTACAGCTCCCAGTGCGCCGACGGATTGCGATAGACCTCCAGCCACGCCGCCTCGACCGAGGCGTTGTACGCAGTCGGCTGGGTCCAGTCCCGCTCCACGCAATCCGCATCGACCGCAAAACCATGTCGCGCCATCAGCCGGATCGCCTCGTCATAAAGCGACGGCGTCTTCAGCGCGGTCTCCACCAAGGCCAGGTGCTCCGGCCGGTGCGCATGCGGTTTCAGCATGGCCGCGTTCTTGTTGCCGAGAATGAACTCGATCTCGCGATACTGGAACGACTGGAAGCCCGACGACATCCCCAGGTAAGGCCGCATCGCGGAATACTCCGGCGGCGTCATCGTCGCCAGCACGTTCCACGCCTGCACCAGCTGGTCCATGATGCGCGACACCCGCGTCAGCATCTTGAACGCAGGCGGCAGGCTGTCGGCCTTGACCGACTCGCGCGCGGCGCGCAGCTCGTGCAGCATCAGCTTCATCCACAGCTCGGTGGTCTGGTGCTGCACGATAAACAGCATCTCGTTGTGGTCCGGCGACAGCGGGTGCTGCGCATTCAGGATCTGGTCCAGGCCGAGATAGTCGCCATAGCTCATGTCCTTGGCGAAATCCATCTGCGCGCCGTGCCAGCCGTCGCCCTGTGCTTTCGTGCCTGCCTCGCTGGCCGCGGCGGAGAAGGGGCATCCCTTGAATTCACTCATGATGCGCTCCCGATCAGGTCACCTGGCCGCGCGTCTGGAAGCGCGCGTCGCGATAGGCGCCGCTGTCCAGCACGTCGCGCAGGATTTCCACAGCATCCCACACCTCGGCGAAGCTGGTGTACAGCGGCGTGAAGCCGAAGCGGGCGATGCGCGGCTCGCGGTAGTCGCCGATCACGCCCCGCTCGATCAGGGCCTGCACCAGCGCATAGCCGTCCGGGTGCTCCAGGCTGACCTGGCTGCCGCGGCGCGCGTGCTCGCGCGGCGTGACCAGCGTCAGCGGGTGGTGGCCGCAACGCGCCTCCACCAGTTCGATGAACAGGTCGGTCAGCAGCAGTGACTTGGCGCGCAGCACCTGCATATTGGTCTGGGCGAAGATGTCCAGGCCGCATTCGACCATCGCCAGCGAGGTCACAGGCTGCGTGCCGCACAGGAAGCGGCGCACGCCTTCCACCGGGCGATACTGCGGATCCATCGCGAACGGCGCGGCATGGCCCCACCAGCCCGACAGCGGCTGCCAGAAGGCATCGCGCAGCGCCGGCGCGACCCACACGAAGGCGGGCGAACCCGGGCCGCCGTTCAGGTACTTGTAGGTGCAGCCGATGGCGTAGTCGGCCCCGGCCGCCTTCAGGTTGACCGGCACCGCGCCGGCGGAGTGGCACAGGTCCCACACCGTGAGCGCGCCGCGGGCGTGGGCGAGTTCGGTCAGCGAGGCCATGTCGAGCATCTCGCCGGTCTTGTAGTTGACGTGCGTGAGCATCAGCACGGCGGTGTCGGCGCCCACGGCGGCGTCGATCTCGGCCGGCGAATTGACCAGGCGCAGCGAATAGCCCTGCTGCAGCAGATCGGCCAGGCCTTGCGCGATGTACAGGTCAGTGGGGAAGTTGCTGGCCTCCGACACGATCACCTTGCGCGCCGGGTCACGCGACTGCTGCACGCGCAGCGCCGCGGCCAGCACCTTGAACAGGTTGATCGAAGTGGTGTCGGTCACCACCACCTCATCCTGGCCGGCGCCGACCAGCGGGGCCAGCTTGTTGCCCAGCCGCTGCGGCAGCTCGAACCAGCCGGCGGTGTTCCAGCTGCGGATCAGGCCCTCGCCCCATTCCTCGGCCACCACCTGGGCGGCGCGCGCGGCGGCGGCGCGCGGGCGCGCGCCCAGCGAGTTGCCGTCGAGGTAGATCACGCCCTCGGGCAGCGCGAACTGGTCGCGCAGCGGGCGCAGCGGGTCTTGCTGGTCGAGCCGGATACAGTGCTCGCGGTCAAATGTCGTCATGTCGTGGGATTGGCCAGGGGTTGTTCGGGAATGGTTCAGTCGAGGCTGCGCAGCACCGCGCGCACCGGGCTGGCATCGAGCCCGGCAAAGCGCAGCGGCAGCGCGATCAGTTCGTAGTCGCCGGCATCGACCTCATCCAGCACGATGCCTTCCAGGATGGCCAGCCCGTGCCGGCGCGCGGCGTTGTGCGCGTCCATGGTCTTGGATTCCTGCGGGTCCAGCGACGGTGTGTCGATGCCCACCAGTTGCACGCCGTGCGCGGCCAGCAGCGCGATGGTCTCGGCCGCGACCGCGCAGAAATGCGGGTCCCACTGCGCCAGCGGCGCCTGCCGGTAGGTGCGCAGCAGCACGCGCGGCGGCAGGCCGGCCAGCGCGTGTTCAATATGGTGCGGCTCGACCACGGGCGAGGCGCCGATGCAATGGATCACGCGGCAGGTGCCGAGGTAGGGCGTGAGCGGCACGGCGCCGATCGGCGCGCCGTCGGCAGCGTAGTGCAGCGGGGCGTCGGCGTGCGCGCCGGTATGCGGGGATAGCGTGATGCGGCCGACATTCACCGGGCAGTGCTCGTCTATCTGCCAGGCCGGCTGCTGCTGGAACGGCGTGTCGCCGGGCCAGACCGGGGT
>NZ_JBYSZI010000097.1:0-16342 GCF_058787075.1 Cupriavidus sp. FW305-46 | reverse complement strand
GGGCAGGGTGGGGCGACCTTGACGAGGATCATGGCCGTCCGGGGAATGAGAAAGGTCTGCAGTGCAGGGCGCGCTGGCAGGCGCGGCGCACCATGCAAAACGCCCGCCGGGGTGCGGCGGGCGTCGGGGTGTGGCTGATCTGGCCGTCAGGCCATGTGCCGGTGTCAGGCGGCGGGCTTGGCGTTGTCCAGCGAGAACGGCGACAGCAGGCGCACCATCTGGGCGAATGCCTTGGGGTTGCCGGCCAGCACTTCGCCCTGTTCCATCTGGCGCGGTTCGCCGGCGTAGTTGCCGACCAGGCCGCCCGATTCGGTGATCAGCAGCATGCCTGCAGCCATGTCCCAAGGCTGCAGGCCGCGCTCGAAGAAGCCGTCCAGGCGGCCGCAGGCCACATAGGCCAGGTCCAGCGCGGCGGCGCCCGGCCGGCGCAGGCCGGCGCAGTTGCGGGTCATCAGCGCGAACAATTCCATGTATTCGTCCAGGCCTTCCAGGTCGCGGAACGGGAAGCCGGTGCCGATCAGGCAGTCGGCCAGCTTGTCGCGGCGCGTGACGCGGATGCGGCGGTTGTTCAGGAAGGCGCCGGCGCCCTTGCTGGCGGTGAAGAGCTCGTCGCGGGTCGGGTCGTAGACCACGGCCTGCACGGGCGTGCCGCGGTGCAACTGGGCGATCGAGACCGCGTATTGCGGGAAGCCGTGGATGAAGTTGGTGGTGCCGTCCAGCGGGTCGATGACCCAGGTGTACTCGTGGGAGTCTTCACCCTCGGCCCAGGACTGGCCGGATTCTTCCGCTAGAATGCCGTGTTCCGGGTAGGCCGTGCGCAGGATCTCGATGACCGCGGCTTCGGCGGCGCGGTCCACCTCGGTGACAAAATCGTTGTGTTGCTTGCGCGAGACGCGCACCAGATCGACGTCGAGCGACGCGCGGTTGATGATGGATCCCGCTTTGCGGGCCGCCTTGATGGCGATATTGAGCATCGGATGCATGAATCTCTCCAGGCCGGCCACGACGACACGGCGGGGCGCAAAAGCGCCGCACGCCCGCTCATGGGCAGCTGACAACACAACGGATTGTAGAAGAACGTCGGGCGTCGCCGGTTCTGCTGCAAATGTGCCGCGAGAGTCTCGCGAGCAAGCAAAAACCTGGCGCCGCGCCAAAGAAGAACCCCGAATTGTATATGAACCCGGCAATTGATACGAGCCAGCCCGCTGCCGATGGCAACAGCGGTGATACCGGCGGCAACGCTTTCGGCCGCGTGCGCTTCGTGCTGGTCGAAACCAGCCACCCGGGCAACGTGGGCTCGGTGGCGCGCGCGATCAAGACCATGGGCTTCGGCAGCCTGGTGCTGGTCTCGCCACGCGAGCCGGATGTGCTGCGGCACCCCGACGCCATCGCCATGGCCAGCGGTGCCGACGATGTGCTGGCGGGCGCGCTCATCGTCGACCAGGTCGACGCGGCGCTGGCCGGCGCCGCGCTGACCGTGGCGATGACCGCGCGCCACCGCGAATTCGGCCCGCCGCGGCTGCTGCCGCGCGCCGCCGCGGAACGCGCGCGCCAGACGCTGTCTGGCAGCGGCGGCGTTGCCTTCGTGTTCGGCAACGAGCGCTATGGTTTGCCCAATGAAGTGGTCGAGCGCTGCAACACAGTCACCCATATCCCCGCCAATCCCGCCTATACCTCGCTCAACCTGGCGCAGGCGGTGCAGCTCATCGCCTACGAGATGCGGCTGTCGCTGCTGGAGGCGGCCCCGGACGCCGGCGCCAATATCGGCTATGCTGGTGAGCCGGCCACGGCCGAGCAGGTCGAGGCCATGTTCGGCCATCTGCAGACGGGCCTGGAGGCAATCGGCTTTCTCGATCCGTCCAACCCGCGCAGGCTGATGACCCGGCTGCGCCGGCTGCTGGCGCGCAGCGGCCTGGAGCGCGAGGAAGTGAATATCCTGCGCGGCATCGCCAAGCATATGCTGATCGCCGCGCAGAACCAGCCGGGCCCGCGCAAGGACCGGTGACAGGAGCGAGGACAGTGGCAGCAAACCGGAGCGATTCGATGCAGGGCGACGCAGGCACGCGCGGCAATCGCGCGCGCTGTCGCCTTGCGGCTGCGGGTTTGCGCAGGCCCGGGCGATGTTGACCGCAGCATCGCCGCAATGTCCCTGACGGATCAGGGGCCAAACACCGGCACCCCAAGCGGGTCCGGCAAATCACTTACACTCCCTGATCCCGTCCCCACCGGCCACTGACCTCGCCGGCGACCCTGCCCCGGGCACCAGCCCGCGTGGCGCGGCGCACGGCGCGGCAACACGACACGACCAAGATGTTCTCTCGCCTGAAGGAAGATATCGACACCATCATGCTGCGCGATCCCGCCGCGCGCAGCCGCCTGGAAGTGCTGACCTGCTACCCCGGCCTGCATGCCGTGATGTTCCACCGCTTTGCGCATCGATGCTGGAACGCGGGCTTCCACTGGCTGGGGCGCTGGATCTCGCACTGGGCGCGGTTTTTCACCGGCATCGAAATCCATCCGGCGGTCAAGCTGGGCCGGCGCGTGTTCATCGACCACGGCATGGGTGTGGTGATCGGCGAGACCGCCGAGATCGGCGATGACTGCACCATCTACCAGGGCGTGACGCTGGGTGGCACCTCGCTGTACAAGGGCCAGAAGCGGCATCCCACGCTGGGCGCCAACGTGGTGGTGAGCGCGGGCGCCAAGGTGCTGGGCGGATTCGTGGTGGGCGACGGCGCGCGCGTGGGCTCCAACGCGGTGGTGCTAAAGCCGGTGCCGCCGGGCGCGACCGCCGTGGGCATCCCCGCCCGCATCATCCTGCCGGATGCGCCATCGGCGCAGCAGGGTGCCAAGCAGGAGTTCTCGGCCTATGGCATCACGCCCAATGCGGACGATCCGGTGTCGCTGGCGCTCAAGAGCCTGATCGACAATGCGGGGCGCCAGCACGACCGCATCGAGGCGGTGCTGGCCGCGCTCGACCGGCTTGGCGAACACCTGGAGAACACGCCGAACGATCCCTTCGACGCGAGCGAACTGCGCAGGCTGATGAAGTGAGCGGGGCAGGGGCCGGGCCGGCGCTGCCGCTCAGTCGGTCTGCGGCAACAGGCGGAAGCCGTCGCGATCCAGTTGCAGCACCGCGGCGCGCGGATGGGCGCCGTCCAGGTCCCAGTCAGTAAGCACCCAGCGCACGCCGGCGGCGTCTTCATGCCGTGCCGGGCGGTGCGTGTGTCCATGCACCAGCAGCGACGCACCGGCGGCGCCGAGCAACTCGGCCGCGGCCGCGGGCGCCACATCACCATAAATCACCGGCACGGCCGCTCCCGCGCTCAATTGCCTGGCACGGTTGCCTTCACTGTCTGCCCGCAGCTTGCGGGCGATCGACAGACGCGCGCTCAGCGGCAGTGCCAGGAACACGCGTTGCACCCAGCGCTTGCGGGTCCAGCGGCGGAAGCGGTTATAGCGTTCATCGTCGATGCACAGCATGTCGCCGTGGCTCAGCACCACGCGCTGGCCGGCACAGTGGATCACGGCGGGGTCGGGCAGCAGGCGGGCACCGGCCGCGCTGGCGAAGCGCTGGCCCAGCAGGAAGTCGCGGTTGCCGTGCATCAGGTACACGGCCACGCCGCGCGCGGCCAGTGCGCGCAGGGCGCCGGTCACGCGCTGCGCGAAGGGCGAGTCGGTTTCTTCGTCGCCGATCCAGAATTCAAAGAAGTCGCCCAGGATGAACAGCGTGCGCGCGTGCTGTGCGGCGCGCTCGAGCGTGCGCTCGAAGGCCGCCAGCGTGCGGGGCATGCCGGGCGTCAGGTGCAGGTCTGAAATGAACCACGCCGGCGCCTGTGCCTCGAAGGGACCGGCCACCGGCGTGTGGGGGATCGCGGTCATGCGCGGTGTCGGAAGGGGAATGCCGGCACGTGGATGCGCACGGAACCGCAATCGTCAGGCATCGGCTTACTCGACGATGACGGCCTTCTCGATCACCACGTCTTCCAGCGGCACGTCCTGGTGGAAGCCCGAGCTGCCGGTGCGCACGCCCTTGATCTGGTCGACCACGTCGGTGCCTTCCACGACCTTGCCGAACACGGCATAGCCGAAGCCCTGCGGCGTGGGCGAGGAGAAGTTCAGGAAGTCGTTGTCGACCACGTTGATGAAGAACTGCGCGGTGGCCGAGTGCGGGGCGTTGGTGCGCGCCATGGCCACGGTGTAGCGGTCATTCTTCAGGCCGTTGCCGGCTTCGTTCTCGATCGGGGCGTCGGTGCCCTTTTGCTTCATGCCGGGCTCGAAGCCGCCGCCCTGGATCATGAAGTTCTTGATCACGCGGTGGAAGATGGTGTTGTCGTAGTGGCCCTTGCGCACGTATGACAGGAAGTTCTCGACCGACTTCGGGGCCTTCTCGGCGTCGAGTTCAATGGTGATGACACCCTGGTTGGTGTGGAGCTGGACCTTGGACATGGGATTTCCTCTGTTCGGTAGTGTTATTTGACGACGGTGGCCGACTCGATCACGATCGGCGCGGCCGGCACATTGCGCATGGGGCCGTAGGCCGTGGTCGGCACGCTCTTGATCTTGTCGATCGTCTCCATGCCTTCCACCACCTTGCCGAACACTGCGTAGCCGTTGCCGTCCGGCTGCGGGTAGTCGAGATTCGGATTATCCACCACATTGACGAAGAACTGCGCGGTGGCCGAGTTGGGGTCGCTGGTGCGTGCCATGGCCACCATGCCGGCCTTGTTCTTCAGACCGCCGCGGGCTTCCAGCGGGATCGGCGCACGGGTGGGCTTTTCCTTCATGTCGCGGTCGAAGCCGCCGCCCTGCACCATGAAGCCATTGATTACGCGATGGAAGATGGTGCCACTGTAGAAGCCGCTTTTCACATATTCCAGGAAGTTCGCGACGGTCTTGGGCGCGGCCTCGGGGTAGAGCTCGACGGTGAACTTGCCGGCACTGGTGATGAACTGGACGCGCTCGGCGGCCTTTTGCTGAGCCATTGCGTTGAACGAGGACAGTGCCAGGGCGCCTGCGGTCAGGCCGGCCAGGACGATGCGACGGGAACGGATCATGAAGGAACTCCGGTAAGTCTGGATGATGCACATGGTCCGGGCGCGCCGCGCCCGGGCCTTGGGATGGGTGGCCGTCAGTTCGCGGCAGGGGCGCTGGCAGGTGCCTGGCGCTGCGCTGGCGTTGCCTTGCGGCCGGTGCCGGCGGGCGCCGCCGGCTTGGCCGGCGCCGCGGCATCAGGGTTCAGCTGGCGCAGGCCGGCGCTGGCGCGGGCATCGCCCGGATTGCGGCGCAGCGCTTCGGCGTAGGCCTGCTCGGCCAGGCGGCGGTAGACGTCGCCCAGGTTGGTATAGCCGATGGCAAAGCCCGGCTTGACTTCGGTGGCCAGCAGCAACTCGGCCTCGGCGCGCTTCAGGTCGCCGCGCTTGGCGTAGAGCAGCGCCAGGTTGTTGTGGGGCTCGGGCAGTTCCGGGAACTCCTGCGCCATTTCGGCAAAGGCCTGGATGGCGGCGTCTTCGCGGCCGGACTGGGCCAGGGCCCAGGCGCGCTGGAAGCGTGCCTGCGCATTGCGCGGGTTGGCGGCCAGCACGCGGTCGAAGCCCTTGATGGCTTCGTCGTAGCGGCGCGCGTTGGCGGCCTGCTGGGCCTCGCTCATGCCAGGATCGGTCGACTGGATGCCGCCGACCGGCGTCGCCGGCGCGGCCAGCGACAGCGGGCCGTTCTGCGCGTAGGCAGGGGCCGCCAGCGCGGCGGCCAGGGCCAGCAGGGGCAGTACGGCGCGATGGCCGCGTCGGCGCGCGGGGGCGGCGAACATGGCAGAAGACGGGGAGGGCAGCGGCAGGCTCATTGAGGACAGGTCCGTTATACTCCGCGGCATTCTAGCAAAGCGGCAAGTCCGGCACGAAGGGCGATGACATCGGGGCAGCGGGCGCGGCATCTCGCGCGGCGCTGGCGGCGCCGTGCCGGAGGCAACCAGCGCAGCGCCTTCCGGTAAGATATGGGGCGCGACGGAATTGCGCCAGTGGCCGCGTTGCCACCGGCGGCCTGCCAGGCGCCGGGCAACCGGCGCCACGGCCCGCGCTGCCTGCTGTGCGAACCGCGGCAGTCTCCTCTCACCACTCACTTCGTTTCATGCAGCTTCTGAACATCTACAACACGCTCGCGCGTGAGAAACAGCCATTCGTGCCAATCGAACCCGGCAAGGTCCGCATGTATGTGTGCGGCATGACGGTGTACGACTATTGTCACGTTGGCCACGCTCGCGTGATGGTGGTGTTCGACATGGTGCACCGCTGGCTGCGTGCCGCCGGGTACGAGGTGACGTATGTGCAGAACATCACCGACATCGACGACAAGATCATCCGCCGCGCGGCCGAGAACGGCGAGACCATCGGCGAGCTGACCACGCGCTTCATCCAGTACATGCACGAGGATGCCGCCGCGCTGGGCGTGATCCGCCCCGACCACGAGCCGCGCGCCACCGACTACGTGCCGCAGATGCTCGACATGATCGGCAAGCTGGAAGCCAAGGGCCTGGCCTACCAGGCCAGCGACGGCGACGTGAACTATTCGGTGCGCAAGTTCGCCGGCTACGGCAAGCTCTCGGGCAAGTCGCTGGAAGACCTGCGCGCCGGCGAGCGTGTCAGCGCCAACGACGCCAAGCAGGACCCGCTCGACTTCGTGCTTTGGAAGTCCGCCAAGGCCAGCGAGCCGCCCGAGAGCAAGTGGGACTCGAAGTGGGGCGCCGGCCGCCCGGGCTGGCACATTGAATGCTCCGCCATGAGCTGCACGCTGCTGGGCGAGCATTTCGACATCCATGGCGGCGGGGCCGACCTGCAGTTCCCGCACCACGAGAACGAGATTGCGCAGTCTGAAGGCGCCAGCGGCAAGCCCTTCGTCAACATGTGGATGCACAACGGCTTCGTGCGCATCAACGACGAAAAAATGTCCAAGTCGCTTGGCAATTTCTTCACCATCCGCGAGGTCCTGAAGTCGTACGACGCCGAGGTCGTGCGCTTCTTCATCCTGCGCGCGCACTACCGCAGCCCGCTGAACTACAGCGACGCGCACCTGGACGATGCGCGCCACGCCCTGACACGCCTGTACACGGCGCTCAAGGACAGCCAGCCGGGCGGCTGCGCGGTGGACTGGGACGAGCCGCACGCCAGGCGCTTTGCCGAGGCCATGGGCGACGACTTCAACACGCCGATCGCGATGTCGGTGCTGTTCGACCTGGCCAGCGAGATCAACCGCACCGGCTCGACCGCGGCTGCGCGCCAGCTCAAGGGGCTGGCGGGCACGCTGGGCCTGCTCGAGCGCGACCCGCATACCTTCCTGCAAGGCGGCAGGTCCGACGACGGCATCTCGCCGGAACAGATCGAGACCCTGATCGCCGCGCGCAAGACCGCCAAGGTGGAGCGCAACTTTGCCGAAGCGGATCGCATCCGCGCGCAACTGCTGGAAGCTGGCATCGTGCTGGAAGACAAGCCGGGCGGTGCCACCGAGTGGAGGCGTGCTTGAACGCTGCCGCGCGCAAGCCCGCCACCGCCACGCCTCCCGCCACGAGGGGCCGGGTGAAGGCGGCCGGCCCGCGCCCGGGCAAGGCTGGCGCCAAGGAGGCGCCGCTGCCTGACGGCAAGGACACGGCCAGGGGCACGCGCAATGCCAAGGCCGTGCTGCCCGAGGCGGATGCGGTGCCGCTGCCGGTCGAAACCGTCATCGACGCGGTGCGCCCCGCCTACTGGGACGAGGCCTGCGCCGACCTGATGAAGCGCGACCGCATCCTGCGCAAGATGATCCCGACCTACGGCCCGGCGCACCTGGTGTCGCGCGGGGATCCGTTCGTCACGCTGGCGCGCGCGGTGGTGGGCCAGCAGATCTCGGTCAAGGCGGCACAGTCGGTGTGGGAGCGGCTGCATGCCCTGTGCCCCAGGCTGACCCCGGCACAGTTCCTGCGCGCCGGTCCCGAGAAGCTGGCCGGTTGCGGCCTGTCCAAGCGCAAGGGGGAATACCTGGTCGACCTGGCCGACCACTTCAAGGCGGGCACGGTGCATGTCGGCGAATGGGCGCAGATGGACGACGAAGCAGTAATTGCGGAGCTGACGCAGATCCGCGGCATCGGCCGCTGGACCGCCGAGATGTTCCTGATGTTCAACCTGATGCGGCCCAACGTGCTGCCGCTCGATGACATCGGCCTGATCAACGCGATCTCCGCCAATTACTTCAGTGGCGAGCCGGTCACGCGCAGCGAGGCGCGCGAGGTGGCGGCCAACTGGGAGCCATGGCGAACTGTGGCCACGTGGTATATGTGGCGCAGTCTCGACCCGCTGCCAGTGACGTATTAGGCATCACAGCAAGAAAATTTAGTGGCAGGTGCAGTCCGGGCTATCTGGCAGGCGCTAAGATAGCGACCAAATTCCGGTAGAATGCGCCCCTTCACAGACAGGTACGTGTGATTTTATGAAAACCACCTTCCTGGATTTTGAGCAGCCCATTGCCGAACTCGAGGCAAAGATCGAAGAACTGCGCTTTGTGCAGGACGATTCGGCTGTTGATATTTCCGAAGAAATTTCGCGGCTGGCCGGCAAGAGCCAGCAGCTGACCAAAGACATCTACGCCAACCTGACCCCGTGGCAGGTTGCGCAAATCGCCCGCCACCCCCAGCGTCCCTATACGCTGGACTACGTGCGCGAGATCTTTACCGATTTCCACGAGCTGCACGGCGACCGCACCTTTGCCGACGATCTTTCGATCATCGGCGGCCTGGCGCGCTTCAACGGCCAGGCGTGCATGGTCATCGGCCACCAGAAGGGCCGTGACACGAAAGAGCGCGCCATGCGCAATTTCGGCATGCCCAAGCCCGAGGGCTACCGCAAGGCCAAGCGCCTGATGGAGCTGGCGGACAAGTTCGGCCTGCCGATTTTCACTTTCGTTGACACCCCGGGCGCATTCCCCGGCATCGACGCCGAAGAGCGCGGCCAGTCCGAAGCCATCGGCCACAACCTGTACGTGATGGCCGGCCTGAAGGTGCCCCTGATCGCCACCATCATCGGTGAAGGCGGTTCGGGCGGCGCGCTGGCGATTGCCGTGGGCGACGTGGTGCAGATGCTGCAGTTCGCCACCTACGCGGTGATTTCGCCGGAAGGCTGCGCCTCGATCCTGTGGAAGACCGCCGAGAAGGCACCGGAAGCCGCCGAGGCGCTGGGCCTGACCGCGCACCGCCTGAAGGCGCTGGGCCTGATCGACAAGATCGTGAGCGAGCCGCTGGGCGGCGCGCACCGTGACTACAAGGGCATGGCGGCGATGCTCAAGCGCTCGCTGGCCGAGTCGCTGCGTCAGTTCCAGGGCATGAGCGTGAAGGAGCTGCAGGCTCGCCGCTATGAGCGCCTGCTCGCCTATGGCAAGTTCAAGGAAACCGGCACCCAGGACTGACCCGTCCGCCCGGCTGACCGACAAGGTCGCACAGGCCCTCCAGGCCGGTGCGGCCTTTGTTGTTTCTGGCGGCGGCACGGGCGCGGCGACGATCGCGGTGGCCCTGTCGGGCGGGCGCGATTCGGTCGCGCTGCTGCATGCCGCCCGCGCGGCCGCGGCGGAGTGGGGCGTTGGCGCGCGCGTGGTGGCGCTGCATGTCCACCACGGCCTGCAGGCGGATGCCGACGACTGGGACCGTTTCTGCGCCGCGCAGTGCGCGCAGTGGCAGGTCGGCTATTTCGTGCGGCGGGTGTCGGTGCAGCCCGAAGCGGGCGAGGGCGTGGAAGCTGCCGCGCGCCGCGCGCGCTATGCCGCGCTGGCGGCGATGTGCGCCGACAGCGGCGCGCGCCTGCTGCTGTTCGCCCACCACCAGGACGACCAGGTCGAGACCGTGCTGCTGCGGCTGTTCCGCGGCGCCGGCGTGGCCGGCATGGCTGGCATGCCAGCGCTGCGCCCGCTCGACGAGCGCAGCGGCGTGACGCTGCTGCGCCCCTGGCTGGACGTGGCCCGTGCCGAGATCGAGGCCTACTGCGCGGCCAACGCGCTGCAATGGGTCGACGACCCGTCCAATGCCGATGAACGCTATGCGCGCAATGCCTTGCGCGCGCACCTGCCGGCGCTGGTCGCGGCCTTCCCGGCGTTGTCGGCCAACGTGGTGCAGGCGGCAGCGCATTTCGCCCAGGCAGGCGCACTGATCGATGAACTGGCAGCCGCCTCGCTGGCGGCGCTGGCACGCCCCGGCCGCGATGCCGACACGCTTGCCGAACTCGACCTGGCAGGGCTGCGCGCCTTGCCCGTGGCACATGCCGATGCCGTGCTGCGCTTCTGGCTGCGCGACCTCGGCGTGCGCGCGCCTTCCACTGCCAGGCTGGCGGCGATGCGCGAGCAACTGGTCGCCCACGCTGGCGGCGAGCCCGCGATCGCGCATGAGGGGCTGGTCCTGCGCCGCTTCCGCGACCGCGTGCTGGCCTGCACGCCGCCACCGATCGCCGCGCCGGCACCCGTGACGCTGGACTGGCGCGGCGAGGCCCGTATCGTCGTGCCTGCCTGGCGCGGCGAACTCCATTTCTTCCGTGATGACACCTTCGGCGTGCCCGAAGCGGCGCTGCGCCAGCCCTTGCGCCTGGCCGCCCGCAGCGGCGGCGAGCGTATCGTGCTGCGCCCGGGCGGCCCGGCCCGGGCCCTGAAGCAAGCCTGCCAGGAAGCCGGCATCCCGGCCTGGCGCCGCGCCTGGCTGCCGCTGCTGTGGTCTGGCGATACCCTGGTGCTGGCCGCCGGCCTGGGCATGCACCGCCGCTGGCCGGACGCCCCGGCGGCGCCGCGCTGGCGCGTCGAATGGCATCCGCGGCCCGCGGCAGTGGCGACGCCGACGCACTGAAGCCCCCGGATCGGCGCCGGCATCACTTCCGATCTGCAGCCCGAACTCCGCTCCCGCCTTGCCTGACAGGGCTTGTTCGTGTATTTTCAAGGGCTTTGCACAATCGCTGGCGTCGACAAGAAGATGGCTCTCATCGTTCACAAATACGGCGGCACTTCGATGGGTTCCACGGAACGCATCAAGAATGTCGCCAAGCGCGTGGCCAAGTGGCACCGCGCCGGTCACCGCGTAGTCGTGGTGCCTTCGGCCATGTCGGGCGAGACCAATCGCCTGCTGGGACTCGCCAAGGAAATTTCGCCGCAGCCCAATCCGCGTGAACTGGACATGCTCGCCTCCACCGGCGAACAGGCCAGCGTGGCACTGCTGGCCATCGCGCTGCACGGCCAAGACATCGACGCGGTCAGCTACACCGGCTGGCAAGTGCCGGTGAAGACCGACTCGGCCTATACCAAGGCCCGTATCGAATCGATCGACGACGAGCGCATCCTCGGCGACCTCGACGCCGGCCGCGTGGTCGTGATCACCGGCTTCCAGGGCATCGACGACGACGGCAACATCACCACGCTCGGCCGTGGCGGCTCGGACACCTCGGCCGTGGCCATCGCTGCCGCGATCGAAGCCGACGAGTGCCTGATCTACACCGACGTCGACGGCGTGTACACCACCGACCCGCGCGTGGTCGAAGACGCCCGCCGCCTGGACCAGATCACCTTCGAAGAAATGCTGGAAATGGCCAGCCTCGGCTCCAAGGTGCTGCAGATCCGCTCCGTGGAGTTCGCCGGCAAGTACCGCGTGAAGACCCGCGTGCTGTCGTCGCTGACCGACCCGCTTATGCCGCTCGAGCAGGAAATGCACTCGGGCACGCTGATCACTTTTGAGGAAGACTCCACCATGGAAGCAGCCGTCATCTCCGGCATCGCCTTTGCCCGTGACGAAGCCAAGATCACCGTTCTGGGCGTGCCGGACAAGCCGGGCATCGCCTACCAGATCCTGGGCCCGGTCGCCGACGCCAACATCGACGTCGACATGATCATCCAGAACCAGTCCGTCGACGGCAAGACCGACTTCACCTTCACCGTGCCGCGCGGCGAGTACCAGCGCGCCCTGGCCATCCTGAACGACGGCGTCAAGTCGCATATCGGCGCCGGCAGCGTGTCGGGCGACCCGAAGGTGTCGAAGGTGTCGGTGGTGGGCGTGGGCATGCGTTCGCACGTTGGCATCGCCAGCAAGATGTTCCGCACCCTGTCGGAAGAGGGCATCAACATCCAGATGATCTCCACCTCGGAAATCAAGATCTCGGTGCTGATCGACGAGAAGTACATGGAACTGGCCGTGCGCGCGCTGCACAAGGCTTTCGAACTGGAACAGGCGTGATCCGTTCGTGAACACTTCTGGCGGGGTCGCGATTTTTGTGTTGAGTGATCGATTTTTCGTTGACCAACACGTGCGGCGCCGCTAGAATACGCGCTTCGTTGTGTGGCTCCCTCACACAACGCAAGTTTGGGAGACGTGGCCGAGAGGTCGAAGGCACTCCCCTGCTAAGGGAGCATCTGGGCCAAAACCTGGATCGAGGGTTCGAATCCCTCCGTCTCCGCCAGAAATGGCGAATGTGGACCCCAGCCCTTGAGGGGGCTGGGGAATCCGCTAGGAGACAGTCTTACACCGCTGCACCTTCCGCGTGTAACTTACACCGAGGGAGACGTAGCAGCGATGCACATCACCCGCCGAAACGGCGTCTACTACTTCCGCAAGAAAGTCCCCATTGATCTCGTTGCCGCGTATGGCAAGCGGGAGATCATCTACAGCCTCCGCACCAAAGAACGTCCCGTAGCGGCCCGTCTCGCGCTTCGCGCTGCCGTCCAGCTTGATGACGAGTTCAGCCTAAAGCGGGGTGAACCAGTCGCTCCCCCGCAGGTTGCTGTAACGCCGGACCTGGCTGCATCCGTGAGCATACAGGGTGGGGCCGAGAAGCCCGTGCCGAAGGCAAATAAGGTCACACTGGCTTGCCTTCTTCCCATCTGGCGACGCGAGAACAATCCCACTGACAAGACGGCGGACGCGGTGGCTCGCGCAGTATCAGAGGTGGGCAACCCCGACATCCGAACGACTTGTGAGGTGAACAGGCATGGCAAACGGCAAGTTCGTCACGTACTACCGGGTGAGCACGCAGAAGCAGGGGCAGTCAGGGCTGGGCATCGAGGCACAGCGCAATCTTGTCCAGGCATACCTCAACGGCGGCGCGTGGGAGGTGCTGGGCGAGTACACAGAGGTGGAGACGGGCAAGGGGGCCGACGCGCTGGCGAAGCGGCCCAAGCTGGCGGAGGCGCTGGACCAGTGTAAGAAGCAGGGCGCGACGCTGGTAATCGCTAAGCTGGACCGGCTAGCCCGCAACGTTCACTTCATTTCCGGGCTGCTGGAGACGGGCGTGGACTTCGTGGCGGCGGACATGCCGCAAGCGAACAAGGTCATGATCCAGATGCACGCCGTCATGTCCGAGTGGGAGCGGGACCAAATTAGCGCAAGGACTAAGGCGGCACTGGCAGCGGCCAAGGGGCGAGGCGTAAAGCTCGGGACGGCGGGTGCAGCGAACCTCAAGCCCAAGCTGGAGGAGCGGCGGCAGCAAGCGGGCGCCTTCGCCGAGAAGTTGCGCGGCGTGTTGGAGGGTATGCAGGCCCGTGGACTTACTCGGCGGGCGATGGTGGAGGAGTTGAATACGCTTGGTATCCGCACTGCCACGGGCGGGGCGTGGCATCTCACGCAGTTGCAGCGGACGCTGGGCCGACTGGCCGAGTGCAGCCAGATGCGGCCGGTGAGTGTGCTTTCCTAATTCAGTGTGAATGTTGCACGGTTTGCAGCCATGACGCGTTCGAGGCCCGTTGTTTGTCGATTCTATTAAACCTGTCTTATTGAGACGTGGAGCGCCTGAAAGATACCGTTGGCGCGGCTCGATGCAGTTTGCCGGCCTCGCGTTAAACGACAGCCCGACATGTTAATCTGTCATTTCGACATTTATAACAAGCTAGGCCGCAAGCCAAGTACCTATCAATGCAGGAAACACTTATTCCACCGTCTACACTCTTTAAGTATAGAGATGACTCGGAGCGTACGGAGAGCATCTTTAAAGCGAGGAAAGTTTGGCTGTCATCGCCAAGTCAGCTCAATGATCCTCTGGAGTGCAAAACTGGCGAAATTCCCAGGGCATGGGAAGCGGCCACAATTCGTAAACTTGAGGAAGGTCAATTGATGGGCATGGTGGGCATGCCTGGTCAAAAACTTCCAGCAACACTCTTTTCGCTCACCGAACGTCAAACCAAGCGTTGGTGGAAGCGATTCCGGGGACTGTCACACAAGCAGAAGGTTGCAGCGATGCGGCAACTCTACGCAGATCACGGAAGGGATTTGTCGCGTCCCGAGGCGATCTTTCAGGACATGCGAAAGCGCCTAAAGGCAGTTGGAGTCTTTAGCCTCAGCGAGGCCATTGACAATGAACTCATGTGGGCACACTACGGAGGCAACCACTCTGGCATCGCTTTGGGGTTCGGTTGCGCCCCGGACTGCAAACTTACCAAACCAAGGCACGCGCTGCCGGTGACCTATGCGTCGGAAAAGCCCACCTTCAAAACCGGCTTCAAAAACGAGGTTACATTCTACGCAGCACCCGGTGGTGGAACCAGGTCTGTTGGTAGGGTTTCGTTTGAAGACGAAGTGTTTCGGGCCGCAATAAGTACAAAGACTCCGGTGTGGAATTACGAGCGCGAATGGCGTTACGTTGAAGAATCCTCTGGTCTGTTCGATTGGCCTGGGCCGCTCGTTTCAGTCACATTTGGTATCAAGATGACTCCTGAGCGCCGCAACCACTATCGGAGGTTAGCTGAGGCAGCCGCAGGCAAGGATGTTCGCTTCTTCGAGGTTCAGCTATCTCGGTCATTGGGTGGCCTCATCGTGAATGAGTGCAAATAGCTATTTTTCTACCTCTGGCTTAACCAGTTGGTCAAGCCGACGCTCTCAAGCTCGCTTGTGGTCGCCCTCCGTGCTTCGCGCCCCGGTACGGCTTACCGCATACGCTCCTGCTTACCAGCAATCCCACGTTGACAGCGGTCCGAAATGCGAAATACACTAAGTGCCCGCGGGTATCTCCCGTGCGCCGTTACTGTCCACCCTTCTTAGGTTGCGCAGTAATAGGGCGCGAACCTCGCATTCGGTGATGACGGCTCTCTCTAGAGCTAACTGAGACCGGGCAAGGCCACCAATCGAACCAGTCCTAGAGGCTGCAAGAGAGGTGGCCTTTTTGCGTCCTCGCAAAGCGAACGAGGAGAGGTCATCGGCAAAGCTGACGGCCTGCGTTCTTTAACAACTAGGGCCAGACAACTGGCATTGGTGGTCAAGCCGTGATCTGACAGGCTTGGTCAGGATGGCTGCGTAAGCGGCCAGGGAGGCGTTCGTCCGATTGCAGCGGGTGATGCCATCAGGCTGAGTCGATCAGAGGGATTGACTGGCCTTTGTGTTGGCCCGAGAGGCCGGAAGGAGATTGAATGCAGGGAAAGGATAGTAGCACCAAAGCATGTGTGAGTCTCGATCTACTGGCCGACTTGTTTGTCGCAGTGGAAGTGTTTATTGCACGCGGAGTCGGGCCTGCGGCGGCACCGCCCCCGCAAACGAAGCACCGCGTGCGGCGTCGCCGGGGTGCGCGTGGAAGCAGAAATGGCCGTGCGGTACTGACGGCGGCAGTCGTCCAGGAAATGCGCCGGATGGCTGCCGAGGGCGCAAGCTTCGCAAGCATTGGCCGTGCGTTCGGCGTGCATCGCAGTACAGCGCAAAAGGTTGTTCGCGGCGTGCGTTGGGGGCACCTATGAAAGTCGGGGCCAGTAGGCTCACACGGGCGCTGTACCGGCAGGTGAAGGATGACGTGGCCGCTCTGCGCAAGATTGGTCGTCGATGCCGCGACCCGCTGCGGTTTGCCGCGTGGATGCATGGTGAAAGTCGGTTTGTGGTTAAGCGGCGGTGCGACAAGTGCAGCAGTCAATCCCGGCTTGTGCGCGACGGGTCGTGCGCTGGCTGCGCTGCCAAGCGTTCGCCGTTGAAGCTGACACCGGGCGGGAAGCTGGATAAGGCGGCGTATGTCTTCACAGCCAATGGCCGTCAGCGCGTAAGCAGGAATCGCTGGCTGGATCAGTGCGACGCCGAGCGTGCCGAGCGCGCAGGCGAGTTCCGGGAGGTGCAGCACGGCAAGTACACAGCCCGGATTTACCCAACGGGGAGGCTGGAAGTGCAGGACGACTTTGGCTGGCGGACGGATGACCTCGCCAAGCTGGCCCGCGAGGAGGGGGATGCGTTCTTCCGCTTCGCTCAAGGTGAGCCTGATCTAGTGGAGGTGATGGGGGAAGCGGGGTGGTCAGTATGAACGGGCGTGTAGCCACGAAGACGCGTTCGCGAGTGCCGGCGCAGATGGACGCAGGCATACGGCAAAACTTTGGGCAGTTGAAACTGGGGGGGCAAGGG
>NZ_JBYSZI010000096.1:0-16355 GCF_058787075.1 Cupriavidus sp. FW305-46 | reverse complement strand
GCCCCGACGACGCGCCGAACACCAGCTCGGCCGCGATCAGCGTGCGCCAGGCAAAGGCCCAGCCGATCTTCAGGCCCGACAGGATCGCCGGCAGCGCCGCCGGCACCAGCACCAGCGCGACATAGCGCAGCCCGCGCAGGCCGTAGTTGCGGCCCGCCATGCGCAGCGTCGGCGGCACCGCCCGGAAGCCCGCGTACATGTTCAGCGCCAGCGGCCACAGCACCGAATGGACCAGCACGAAGACCAGGCTTTTGGTGCCCAGCCCGAACCACAGCAGCGCCAGCGGCAATAGCGCGATCGCCGGCAGCGGATTGAACATGGCGGTGAGCGTGTCCAGCACATCGCGCCCGAAGCGCGTGGACACCGCCAGCGAGGTCAGCACGAACGCCAGCACGATCCCGGCGGCATAGCCGCGCAGCAGCACCGACAGCGAAATCGCCGCCTTGCCCGGCAGCTCGCCGCTGGCCACCGCGTCGCCGAAGGCGCGCATCGTGGCCAGGCATGACGGCAGCAGCAGGTCGTTGTCCTGCACGCGCGCCACCAGCTCCCAGATCAGCCCCAGCGCCAGCAGGATCACCGCCTTGCGCAGCCAGCCGTGTTGCCACAGGCGCTGGTGCCACGGCAGCGCGCGCGCAAGCGGGGCTTCGGTGAAGGGTTCAGGCTCGCGTTCGTATTCGGGCCGATGCGTGTCGGCCAGTGTCAGTGTCGGTTGCGTCATGATGCGATGTCCCGGTTCAGCGGCCCGCCGCGCTGCGCGCACGCGGCGCGGCCTCGGCGGCGGGCTCGTCGAACAGCAAGGTATGGATGCGTTGCGCGGCGGCCTGGAATTCGGCGCCGCCCTGGCTGGCCAGGCTGAACTGGTGGCTGTTGAGCTCCGCGCGCACGCGGCCCGGGTGCGGCGACAGCAGCAGGATGCGGCTGCCCACCACCAGCGCCTCTTCGATCGAATGGGTGACGAACAGCAGCGTGAAGGCCGCGTCGTCCCAGAGCGCCAGCAGCTCTTCCTGCATGCGCCGGCGCGTGAGCGCATCCAGCGCGGCAAAGGGCTCGTCCATCAGCAGCACCTTGGGGCGCATCGCCAGTGCGCGCGCGATTGCCACGCGCTGCTTCATGCCGCCCGACAGCGTATGCGGGTAGGCATCGGCAAAATCGGCCAGCCCCACCTTGTGCAGGCTGTCCAGCGCCAGCTCGCGCGCCTCTGCGCGCGACAGCTTGCGCGCTTGCCGCAGCGGGAACATCACGTTCTGCACCACCGTTTTCCACGGCGGCAGCTGGTCGAACTCCTGGAACACCACGATGCGGTCCGGCCCGGGCTGCAGCACACGCCGGCCTTCCAGCCGGATCTCGCCCTCGCTGGGCGGAACGAACCCGGCAACCGCCTTCAGCAACGTGGACTTGCCGCAGCCGGACGGGCCCAGCAGCACGAAGCGGTCGCCGGCATGCACGTCGAAGCTGACGCGATGGGTGGCGCGCACGATGCGCTCGGGCATGCGGTACTCCAGCGACACGCCGTCGACCTGCAGCAACGGCGTGGCGCGCTCCGACACCACGCGCAGGTTATGGGTGGCCATGCTCAGCTCCCCTGCGCGGTGACCGGGTCCTGGAAGAAGTAGTCCTGCCAGGACTTGGGCTGGTTGCGGATCGCGCCCACGCGGTGCATGAAAGCGGCCAGTGCAAAGGTGTTCTGCGGCGCCACGCGGAACTGCACCTGCGGATTCTTCAGCACGCGCAGCAGCAGCGCGCGGTCGGTCTTGGCCTTGCTCTGGCGCAGGTAGATATCGGCGGCCGCTTCCGGATTGGCGGTGGCAAAGGCCGCGGCCTCGGCCAGCGCATCGACGAAGGCGCGATAGGTCTTGGGGTTGTCGCTGCGGAACTTCTCGGTCGCGTACAGCACCGTGGAAGAACTCGGACCGCCCAGCACGTCATAGGAATTCAGCACGATGCGCGCGTTGGGGTTGCCCGCCAGCTCCTGCTCCTGGAACGGCGGATTGCCGAAGTGGCCGGTGATCTCGGTGCCGCCGGAGATGATCGCCGCGGCCGCATCCGGGTGCGGCACCGCCACGGTCCACTTGTCGAGGCGGTTGTATTCCTTGTCGCCCCATTGCCTGGCCGCAGCCAGTTGCAGCACGCGCGACTGCACCGACACGCCCACCGCCGGCAGCGCGATGCGGTCCTTCTCGGTGAAGTCGGCAATCGACTTCACCTTGGGGTTGTTGCTGACCAGGTAGTACGGGAAGTTGCCCAGCGATGCCACGCCGCGCACGTTCTGCTTGCCGTGGGTGCGGTCCCACAGCGTCAGCAGCGGGCCCACGCCGGCGCCGGCGATATCGATGGCACCGGACAGCAGCGCATCATTGACCGCGGCTCCACCCGACAGTTGCGTCCATTCGACCTTGATGTCGACACCCTGCTGCTTGCCGTGCTTTTCGATCAGCTGCTGGTCGCGCGCCACGTTGAGCAGCAGGTAGACCACGCCGAACTGCTCGGCGATGCGCAGCTTGCCTTCGGCGTGCGCGGTGCCGGTGATGGCGAGGCCGGCGCTCAGCGCCAGCAGGCCGAGCTTGCGGGAAAAACGAGTGAACATGATCAGGACTCCGGGGAATACGGTGGATTGGCGCTCGCCGCTGCGAGCGCCCTGGGATGACTTGCGATACCGCTGCCGCCTTCAGCGCGGCACGTCGCCTTCGATGGTGGTGCGGTACATCACGCGCCGCAGTTCCGGCGGACAGCCCGCGGCAAGATGCAGCAGCGAGCGGTTGTCCCAGAACACCAGGTCATGTGGCTGCCACTGGTGGCGGTAGATGTGGGCGGGCTTGACGCTGTGCGCGAACAACTGGTCCAGCAGGTCGCGGCTTTCCTGCTCGGGCAGGCCGACGATGCGGGTGGTGAAGTGCTCGCTGACAAAGAGCGCCTTGCGCCCCGTTTCCGGATGGGTGCGCACCACCGGCTGCAGCACCGGCCTGACCTGCGCGACCTGCTCCGGCGTCAGGTTGGGCCGCCACGGGCTGCGCTGCTGCAGCTCGGCATAGCGCGCCAGGTAAGTGTGCTCGGCCTGCAGGCCATCGACGGCGCGTTGCAGCGCCGCCGGCAGCGTGTCCCAGGCCAGGTGCATGTTGGCGAACAGCGTGTCGCCGCCTTCGGCGGGCAGCTCGCGCGCATGCAGCAGCGAACCGAGGCTGGGCTTTTCCTTGTACGACAGGTCCGAATGCCAGAAGTGGCCGGCATCGCCCAGCCCGATCGGCTTGCCGTTCTCGACCACGTTGGACACCACCAGCACTTCCGCATGGCCCGGCAGCTGGAACTGGTGCAGCACGTGGATCTGCAACGGCCCGAAGCGGCGGCTGAAATCGATCTGCTGCGCCGGCGTGATCTGCTGGTCGCGGAACACCACCACGTGGTAGTCGAGGTGGGCGCGATGGATGCGGGCAAAATCCGCGTCGGACAGTGGCTGCGACAAGTCGAGCCCGATCACTTCCGCGCCCAGCGGCGCGTCCAGCAGACGGATCTCGAAGTTGCCCGCGCCTGCGGACAATGCGGTGGAAAGCGGTGCGCTCTGCTGGCGCGAAACACTGGCGTGGGCGGTTGCGGTCGTCATGGCAAGCTCTGGCACGGGGGAAGCCGATGCGGCATCCGGGATGCCGCGTACAAGCTTGCACTGTAGAGAGCCGGCCACTGCACGGTCAACGAATCAAATCGCTGGCCCTTATCCGCTTATCGCATATCCATGTCTCGACATTGGCGGGCCATCAGGGCTTGCCGGGGCAACCGCTGCGGCACGGCACGTTGGCGGTATCCGGGCGCGCGTCGGCGACAAAGCCATCGCGGTTCGGCATCTTCACCTGCGGCAGCGTGCGCGCGTCCAGCACCGCATCTGCGGGCAGGATGCCGTTCTTGTGCAGCAGCCACGCAGTGACGGCATAGACCTCGTCCGGTGCCAGGCTCTGCGGCGCGTTGTAGGGCATGGCACGGTTGATGAAGTCGAATACCGTGGTCGCGTAGGGCCAGAAGCTGCCGATGGTCTTGACCGGGTCCTTGCCCCTGGCGGCGTCCTTCAGCGTGCCCTGCCCGCCCACCAGCGCATCGGCCGGCTTGCCTTCGCCATTGACGCCGTGACATGCGGCACAGTGCTGCGCATAGACCTGCTGGCCACGCGCGACCGTGCCGCTGCCCGGCGGCAGGCCCGTGCCGTCCGGGGTCACGTCGATATTCCACGCGGCAAGGTCGCGCTCGCTGGCGGGGCGGCCTATGCCATAGGTCTGCGCAACGGCCGTTTGCGCGGTGCAGGCCAGCGCGAGCACCGCGACGGTACCGCTGAATCGTTCAAGCGCGCGCATTGGCAATACTCCCGTCCGCGGCCACGCGCCAGCGCTGGATCGCGTTGTAGTGATAGGTGGAAGCCACGCCGCGCGCGGCCACGAGCTGGTCCGGCGTAGGCTGGACGTTGCCGGCTTCGTCGATGGCGCGGCTCTCCAGCGAAGCTGGCCCGCCATCCCAGCGCCACGGCAGGCGAAAACGCACCAGCGCGCGGTCCAGCACCGGCTCCTGCAGCTGCGCCTCGCGCCAGCTGCGGCCGCCGTCGACCGACACCTCGACGCGGCGGATGCGCCCATGGCCCGACCACGCCAGGCCCGAGATCTCATAGAACCCGCGCTCACGCAGTTTGTGGTCCGGCGCGGGGAAGGTGATCACGGACTTCACGTCCATCAGGAAGGTGAACTGCCGCGCGCTGCCGTCGGGCAAGGAGTCCGTGTACTTCGACGTCTCTTCGCGCGACATGAACGGCGCGCGCCCCAGCTTCAGGCGCCGCAGCCACTTGATGGACATGTTGCCCTCATAGCCCGGCAGGAACAGCCGCAGCGGATAGCCATGCTCGGGCCGCAGCATCTCGCCGTTCTGCGCATAGACCAGCAATGCGTCTTCCAGCGCCTTGGCCAGCGGCACGCTGCGCGTCATGGCTGCACCATCGGCGCCCTCGGCCAGCACCCACGCAGCTTCCGGCGCCACGCCGATTTCGTCCAGCACCACGGACAACGGCACGCCGGTCCACTCACAGCAAGACAGCAGGCCGTGGCTGATCTGAACCGATTTCGCACCGGGCGCCTTCCACTCGCGCCCGGTGTTGCCCGAGCACTCCAGGAAATGGATGCGCGATACCGACGGCAGGCGCACCAGGTCGTCCATGGTGAAGATGCGCGGGCGCGCCACCAGCCCGTGCACCGCCAGCCGGTGCTGCGCCGGGTCGATCAGCGGGATGCCGGCGTGATGGCGCTCGAACACCAGCCCGGTCGGCGTGATGATGCCGCGCAGGTCCTGCAGCGGCGTCATCGACGAGTTGGCGCCGGGCAGCGGCGCCGCGCTGCGGCTGCGCCGCACCACGTCTTTCTCGAACGGGGACGGCTGGCCGTAGGCATGCCACAGCACGGGCTCGCCCGGCGTGCGTGTCCACGGCGCAACCGTCAGCGGCTCAGCGCGCGCCGCGGTGGCGGCGCCAGCCGCGGCGGCGCCCAGCACCGCCCCGCGCTGCAGGAAGCGCCGGCGGCCGGAAGTCAGGTCATTGCTCATCGTGAGGGCGTGGTCAGTCTGGTAGCGATCAAAATGCGCAGACTGTAGGACAGCACCGGCACTCGGCCAACGAAGAAGATTGCATGCCGATATGCCAACGCCGCGCCGCGCGCCATATGCGCGGGGCCGATAACCAAAGCCGGAATCATTCGTTCAGGTTCGCGCGCAGCGCCGCTTATCGTGGAGCCGTCCTCCACTTCAAGAAGGTCTGCACGATGACGACCCCGCGCCCCGATGCCACCGCAGCACCCACGCTGACCCGCCGCGAGCTGCTGCGCTGCGCGGCCTGGTCCGGGCTGGGCATGGCCGCGTCGCTGTCGCCGCTGTCCGCGTTCAGCGCCAGCCCGGCAGCGCGGCCCGACGTGATCCGCGTCGGCGTGGCCCAGCCCGCCACCGGCACCCCGCCCAGCTTTGCCGGCAGTTCGCTGGCGATTGCCCATGCGCGCGGCTGGCTCGAGGAATCGTTCAAGCCGACCGGCACGCGCGTGGAGTGGTTCTTCTTCAAGGGCGCCGGCCCCGCCGTCAACGAGGCGCTGGCCAACCGCCAGCTCGACTTCGCACTGCAGGGCGACCTGCCGTCCATCGTGGCGCGCTCCGCGGGCCTGAAGACGCGGCTGGTGCTGGCCACCGGCGTGCGCGCCAACATCTATGTGGGGGTGCCACCCGATTCGCCGCTGAAGACGGTCAGCGACCTGCGCGGCAAGCGCGTGTCGCTGTTCAAGGGCACCAACATGCATCTGCCGGCGCTGCGCCTGCTGGAAGCGAACGGGCTGTCGGACAAGGACCTGCGCCTGCTCAACCTGGACACGGCCGGCTACCTGGCGGCGCTGTCCACGCGCGACATCGACGCCGCCATCGGCGCCATGGACATCCTGCGCCTGCGCGACAAGGGCGCGGTGCGCATCCTGTACTCCAGCAAGAACCAGTCGCCGACCTACACACGGCAAAGCCATGTACTGGTGAGCGACGATTTCGCCGGGCGCTATCCGGAAGCCACGCAGCACCTGGTGAAGGCCGCGGTCGAGGCGGCGCGGTGGGCCTCGGACGAGAGCCATCGCGAGGAGGTGCTGCGCACCTGGGCGCGTGCTGGCACGCCTTATGACCACTGGAAGGAGGACTTCGACGGCGAGCCGCTGCGGGTGCGGCTGAACCCGAATTTCGATCCCTTCCTGGTCAGCCGCTACAAGGATGCGGTCGAGCAGGCCTATCGCTTCAAGCTGAGCCGTGCGCGCTTTGACGTGGACCAGTGGATCGACCAGCGCTTCCTGAGAGTGGCTCTCAACGACCTGAACCTGCAGAGCTACTGGCCCGTCTACCAACCCAACGGCAAGATCCTGGGAGCCTGACACCATGTCCGTCGCCGAATCGCTTTCACTGCCCGCCGCAGCAGCAGCACCGCGCGCGCCTTCCCCGCGCAGGCCACTGCGCTGGCGGGATGCCACACGCTGGCTGCTGGCCTGGCCGGTGCCGCTGGCGCTGCTGCTGGTGTGGTACGTGGCCGCCCGCAATGCCTGGATTCCGCCGCAGGTGCTGCCCGCACCCGAAGATGTCGCACGCACGCTGGCCGACCTCTGGCAAAGCGGTGAACTGCAGGCCAACCTGGCTATCAGCGCGCTGCGCGTGGCCGGTGGCTTTGCCTTGGGGCTGGCCGGCGGCCTGGCGCTGGGCGCGGCCATGGGCCTGTCGCCGACGTTGCGCGACTACGTCTACCCGACCTTCAAGGCGTTCAGCCAGGTGCCGGTGCTGGGCTGGCTGCCGCTGCTGATGCTGCTGGTCGGCATCGACGAAGCGCTCAAGGTGATCCTGATCGCCAAGGCCGCCTTCGTGCCGGTGGCGCTGAACACGTACAAGGGCATCGGCAGCGTGCCGACCCGCTACCTGGAAGTGGCGCGGGTGCTGCAGCTCACGCGCTGGCAGACGCTGTCGCGCGTGGTGCTGCCCGCCGCGGCCGCGCCGGTGTGGAACGGCGTGCGCTACGGCCTGACGCACGCGTGGCTGGCGCTGGTGGTGGTGGAGCTGCTGGCCTCGTCCGAGGGGCTGGGCTACATGATCGTCTACGGGCGCCAGCTGTTCCAGCTCGACATGGTGCTCGCCGCCGTGGTGGTGGTGGGCGTGGTGGGCTTTGCGCTGGACAAGACGCTGGCGCTGGCCGAAGGCGCGGTGCTGCGCTGGCGCAAGCCGGGCTTCTGAGGCGAGGCCGCGATGACCACTTCCGCTATCCGCCCCCGTATTCGCCTGCCCCGCGCCTTGCGCGGCTGGGTGCTGCCGCTCGCGCTGCTCGCGCTGTGGTGGGCCGCCGTGCGCTTTGGCTGGACCACTTCGCCGCTGCTGGTGCCGGTATCCGGCGTCTGGGACACCGCGGTGCGCCAGGTGCAGAGCGGCGCGCTGGCCACGGCATTGGCCGCCAGCCTGTGGCGCGACCTGGCCGGCTTTGCCATCGGCGCCAGCGCCGGGCTGGTGTTCGGCACGGCGCTGGGCCTGTCGCGCCTGTTCGAACGCATGGTCGGTCCGAGCTTTCACACGGTCAAGCAGATCTCGCTGTTTGCATGGATCCCGCTGATCTCGGTCTGGTTCGGGCTGGGCGATGCCGCCAAGGTGGTGTTCCTGTCGCTGGCCGCATTCTTCCCGGTGGTGCTGAACACCTTCGAAGGCATCCGCGCCGTGCCGGCGGACCTGCTCGAGGTTGCGCGCGTCCTGCGATTCAACCGCACCCAGGTGCTGTGGCGCGTGGTGCTACCGTCGGCGGCGCCGTCGATCTTCGCCGGCATCCACCTGGGACTGATCTATGCGTGGCTGGCCACGCTCGGCGCCGAGTACCTGCTGGTATCCGGCAAGGGCATCGGCAACACCATGACCGACGGCCGCGAGAACTTCTGGATGGACCTGGTGATCTTCGGCGTGATCGTGGTCGGCCTGGTCGGCTTCACGCTGAACTGGATTGCCAGCCGCATCGAGTCCCGCCTGCTCGCCTGGCGCGGGCGCTCGGTGGCCGCGGGCTGAGCCACGCTGCACCTTATTGAACGGAGACCGCAAATGCCACATGCCGGCACGCTAAGCATCGCGCACCTGCACAAGCAGTACGAAGTCGAGGGCCGGGCGCTGCCCGTGCTCGAGGACATCACCCTGACCATCGCCCCGGGCGAGTTCGTCAGCATCGTCGGCGCCAGCGGCTGCGGCAAGTCCACCCTGCTGCGGCTGGTGGTGGGCCTGGAAGAGGACTACCGCGGCGAGATCCTGCTGGACGGCAAGCGCGTATCGGGCACCAGCCTGCAGCGCGGCATCGTGTTCCAGGAGCATCGCCTGTTCCCGTGGCTGACGGTGGAACAGAACATCCGGCTGGCGCTGCTCAACACGCCGGGCAGCGACGCGGAGAAAGGCCGCAACGTGGCCGAGCATATCGCGCTGGTTGGCCTGCGCGGCTTCGAGCAGGCCTATCCGCACCAGCTCTCCGGCGGCATGTCGCAGCGCGTGGCAATTGCGCGGGCACTGGTGACGCGCCCCGAGATCCTGCTGCTCGACGAGCCCTTCGGCGCGCTCGACGCGATGACGCGGGCCTACCTGCAGCAGGAACTGCAGCGCATCTGGCAGGCCGAGGGCATCACCATGATCCTGGTCACCCACGACGTCGAGGAAGCCGTCTTCCTGGGCGACCGCGTGGTGGTGATGGAACCCCGGCCCGGCCGCATCCGCCGCATCCTGCCGGTGGACCTGCCGCATCCGCGCGAACGCGCCGGACCTCCCTTCGCGCGGGCGCGCGATGCCGTGCTGCGCGAATTCGCCGGGCAGGAGCCTGTCGTGCAGCGGACCCCCGAACCTGAACTCGCCTGACCCAACCCTCTTACATCCCCGGAGCTTCGCGATGACCCAAGCCAACGCCACGCAAGACCAGACCGTCCAGCTCGACATCCACCCGGTTGCCGGCCGCATCGGCGCCGAGATCCGCGGCGTCGCGCTGCACGGCGACCTGCCGCCCGCCACCTTCGCCGCCATCCGCGCAGCCTTGCTCAGGCACAAGGTGCTGTTCTTCCGCGACCAGGTCCATCTTGACGATGCCGCGCAGCAGGGCTTTGCGCGCCTGTTCGGCGACACCGTGCCGCACCCGACCGTGCCCTCTCGCGACGGCACGCAATTGCTGGAGCTCGACTCACAGCACGGCGGCCGCGCCAATTCCTGGCATACCGACGTGACCTTCGACCTGGCCTACCCCGCGGTCTCGGTGCTGCGCGCCGTGACCGTTCCCGCCGCCGGCGGCGACACGGTGTGGGCCAACACCGCCGCCGCGTACCAGGACCTGCCCGAGCCGCTGCGTGAACTGGCCGACAAGCTGTGGGCGCTGCACACCAACGACTACGACTACGCGGCCACGCGCGTCAATCCGAGCGACGAAGGGCTGAAGCGCTACCGCGAGCTATTTACCTCGGCGCTCTACGAGACCGAGCACCCGGTGGTGCGCGTGCACCCGGAAACCGGTGAACGCACGCTGGTGCTGGGCCACTTCGTCAAGAAGCTGCTGGACTACTCGTCGGCCGATTCGGCGCACCTGATTGCCGTGCTGCAGGGCCATGTGCACCGGCTGGAGAACACCGTGCGCTGGCGCTGGCGCGCGGGCGACGTCGCCATCTGGGACAACCGCGCCACCCAGCACTACGCCATCAACGACTATGGCGACGCGCACCGGGTGGTGCGCCGGGCCACCGTGGCCGGCGACATTCCGGTCGGCGTGGATGGCCGCCGCAGCAAGGCGGTGAAGGCGGGCGTGCGCAGCGAAGGCGCGGCGCCGGCCAACCAGTCCGCCGCTGCCGCGCAACGGCAAGCGGCCTGATCCGGCCAGTTGCTTCCGGGGAGCACGATCGATGTCACAGCAAAAGCCGCCGCGCCACCTGCATCTGGGCGCCTTTCTCCAGGCCACCGGGCACCATGTCGCCGGGTGGCGCCATCCGGGAGCGCAGGCCGATGCCGGGCGCAACCTGGCGCACTACATCGCGCTGGCGCAGCGCGCCGAGGCCGCGGGGTTCGATGCGCTGTTCCTGGCGGACGGCGTTGCCATCCGCGGCATGGACGATGCCACCCTGCCGCGCACCGCGCGCGCCGCCACCTTCGAGCCGCTGACGCTGCTGTCGGCACTGGCGGCAGTGACGCAGCGCATCGGCCTGGTGGCGACCGTCTCCACCACCTACAACGAGCCCTTTCATGTGGCGCGCAAGTTCGCCTCGCTCGACCACCTCAGCGGCGGCCGCGCGGGCTGGAACGTGGTGACGTCGTGGTCGGATGCCGAAGCGCGCAACTTCAGCCTCGAACGTCATCCCGCGCACGCGGATCGCTACGCCCGCGCCGAAGAGTTTGTCGACGTGGTCACCGGGCTGTGGGACACCTGGGAGGACGATGCCTTCCTGTACGACAAGGACAGCGGCCGGCATTTCGATGCGGACAAGCTGCACACGCTCGACCATCGCGGCGCGCACTTCCAGGTGCGCGGACCGCTCAACGTCGCGCGCCCGCCGCAGGGCCATCCGGTGATCGTGCAGGCTGGCTCGTCGGAGGCCGGGCAGGAACTGGCGGCCCGCACCGCCGAGGTCATCTTTACCGCGCAGCAGTCGCAGGCCGATGCGCAGGCCTTTTATCGTGGCCTGAAAGCGCGGCTCGCGCGCTATGGCCGCACGTCCGATCAACTCAAGATCCTGCCTGGCGTGTTCCCGGTGGTGGGCCGCAGCGAGGCCGAGGCGCAGGAGAAATTCGAAGCGCTGCAGAGCCTGATCCATCCGTCGGTGGGGCTGGCCCTGCTGTCGCAGCACCTGGGCGGGATCGACCTGAGCGGCTATCCGCTGGACGGCCCGCTGCCCGACAACCTGGCCGAACCGAACGGCGCCAAGAGCCGCTTCCAGCTGGTTACCGGCCTGGCCCGGCGCGAGGGTCTCACCATCCGCCAGCTGTGCCTGCGCGTGGCCACCGCGCGCGGCCACTGGTCGATCCACGGCACGCCGCAGTCCATCGCCGACCAGCTGCAGGCGTGGTTCGAGGGCGAGGCCGCCGATGGCTTCAACGTGATGCCGCCCTGGCTGCCGGGCGGGCTCGATGATTTCATCGAACTGGTGCTGCCGGAACTGCGCCGGCGCGGGCTCTTTCGCGAGCACTATACGGGCACCACGCTGCGCGAGCACCTGGGGCTGCGCCGGCCCGAGAACCTGCGCTGGCGGCAGGTCGAAGCGCCGCTCGCGGTCGGGGCATGACCGCTGCGCTGCGGCACCGCGCATATCCAAATGCAATAAGTTTCCTTGCCTCGCGCGAGCGCCGTCGGCAACCATAGCGGCCACGCCGCAGGGGCGTGCGCGGGCCGGCTGGTACCATCGCACGGCCTGGTGCGCCCGCGCGGCGCACCGCTCGGCATGCCCGGCGCCATGGCAGGCACTGCCCCGTCGCGCCGGTCCGGCACCCAACAGCGAGACGAAGAGAGAAGAAGATGAGACTCGAAACCCTGGCCGTCCATGGCGGCTATTCGCCCGATCCCACCACGCGCGCGGTGGCCGTGCCCATCTACCAGACGGTGGCCTACGCCTTCGACAGCGCCCAGCACGGCGCCGACCTGTTCGACCTGAAGGTGGCCGGCAACATCTACAGCCGCATCATGAACCCGACCAACGACGTGCTCGAGCAGCGCCTGGCCGCGCTCGAGGGCGGCGTGGGCGCGCTGGCGCTGGCGTCCGGCATGGCGGCAATCACGTATGCGATCCAGACCATTGCCGAGGCCGGCGACAACATCGTCTCGTCGAGCCAGCTCTATGGCGGCACCTACAACCTGCTGGCGCACACGCTGCCGCAGTCCGGCATCGAGACGCGCTTTGCCGATGGCCGCAACCCGGCCAGCTTCGGCGACCTGATCGACGCGCGCACCAAGGCGATCTTCGTGGAGTCGGTGGGCAACCCGCTCGGCAACGTGGTCGATATCGAAGCCATCGCGCGCGTGGCGCACAACCACGGCGTGCCGCTGATCGTCGACAACACGGTGCCATCGCCCTACCTGTGCCGTCCGTTCGAGCATGGCGCGGATATCGTCGTGCATTCGCTGACCAAGTACCTGGGCGGCCACGGCAACAGCGTCGGCGGCGCCATCATCGACAGCGGCAAGTTCCCCTGGGCCCAGCACAAGGAACGCTTCAAGCGCCTGAACGAGCCCGACGTCTCCTATCACGGCGTGGTCTACACCGAGGCGCTGGGCCCGGCCGCCTACATCGGCCGCGCGCGCGTGGTGCCGCTGCGCAATACCGGCGCGGCGCTGTCGCCTTTCAATGCCTTCCTGATCCTGCAAGGCATCGAAACCCTGGCGCTGCGGCTGGACCGCATCACCGAGAACGCGCTGGCGATTGCCCGCCACCTGCAGCAGCATGCCAAGGTGGACTGGGTCAACTTTGCCGGCCTGCCCGACCATGCCGACCACGCGCTGGTGCAGAAGTACCTGGGCGGGCGCGGCCCCGGCATCCTGTCGTTCGGCCTGAAGCAAGGCGGCCGTGAAGGCGGCGCGCGCTTCCTGGACGCGCTGCAGCTGTTCACGCGGCTGGTCAATATCGGCGATGCCAAGTCGCTGGCCACGCATCCGGCGTCGACCACGCATCGGCAACTCAATGCGGATGAACTGAAGGCGGCGGGCGTCAGTGAGGACATGGTGCGGCTGTCGGTCGGCATCGAGCATATCGATGATCTGATCGAGGACCTGGATCGGGCGCTGGCGGCAGTCTGACCGCAGGCGTCACAGGGATCCGCAGGGTTTCTCCCTCTCCCGCTTGCGGGAGAGGGGAGCGTACGCGAAGGGTGGTAGCACTCCCGAAAGCTATCGGTCGCCAGCACGACCTACCTCCCACCACGCTTGCCGTGCGCCTCCAGCACAAAGTAGCCGATCGCCCCGATCATCAGCGGAATCAGGTAATACATCGCGCGATACGCAATCAGCGCCGCCAGCAGCAGCCCGTGCGGCACCTGGCCGCCCAGCATCGTCAGGAACACGGTCTCGATCACGCCGAGACCCCCGGGGATCCGCACCACCACGCCCGCCAGCCCCGACGCCAGCAATACCCCAAGCACCGTGAAGTACCCCGCATGCGTATGCAGCAGCGAAAACAGGATCGCCGCCATCGCCATCCAGTGGGCTGCAGACAAGAGGATTTGCAGCGCCGCGAAGCCGACCGACGGAACGTAGATATCGTGGTCGCGCACGGTCCGGTGCCGGCCGTGCCAGGTGGCACAGGCAGCCAGGTAGGCAGCCGGCACCGCCAGCATCAGCGCGCCCAGCACCCGTGTCAGCGCCGCGGGAACGCCCCACTCCGGCGGCAGCACCACCAGCTGCGCCACCAGGATGCCCCCCGCCAGCAAGGCATAGCCAAGCCAGTTGCTGCTCACCACCACCACGAACAGGCTCCAGATCTGCGGCAGGGTCAGCCCGGCGCGCGTGTACAGGCGGTAGCGCACGCCCGCGCCGCCCAGCGTGGCCCCGAGGTTGAGGCTGAGCGTGTAGCTGACATAAGAGATCGCCATCACCCGCCGCGCCGGCAACGGGTGTCCGGCATAGTGGCAGCCGAGGCGGTCGAACTGGCTGTACAGCAAGCCGCTCAGCGCAACGAAGGCCGCCGCCGGCGCCAGCGTGCGGGCGTTGAAGCCGCGCAGCGCGGCCAGCACCGCGTCCCAGTCGATGGTGCCCAGCTTGCGCGCGATCAGCGCCAGCACCGCGGCAATGAACAGGATGCCGATGGCACGGCGCCACGCGGGCCAGTGCGCGTGCTGGCGGATCGCCGAGAAGGTCGTCGCGCCCATCATTGCGCGCCTCCCCTCGTCGCCGCGCACCGCAAGACCGGCGTCAGGAATGTGCAGGAATGCAGGCCTGCGTGCGCCAGCCCGGCATGCAATTTCTGGCCTGCCTCGGCTTCAAACAGGATAAAAGTTTCCGGCAGCGCGCTTTCGCGCGCGCACGGGATCGCGCCGGGTCCGCACGACAGGCGCCGCTCTGCGCCGTGCCCTGGCCGGCGGAAACGATTGGAGGCGGACTGCATCGGTGTCATGACCTGAGAAAGCCGCAAACACCGTGCCAGCGCCGGCACGTCAACCACGGCCACGGCTGCGCCGCCAGCGCGTCAGGGCCGCGGCCGCCAGCGCGCCGGCGGCAAGCCCGGCAATGAACACCGCGGCAGCGGTCCCCTCCCAGCCCGCCGCGGCCGCAACATCTGCACGGTCCCGCGCAAGGGGCGCGAGCGACTGCCAGTCGGCAGCCGTGAACTGCGTCATCGCCTGCGCCCCGTCCAGGCCATACACGCAGATCTCCCCGCCGGGCAGCTTGCAGAAGCGCTCGCGCGGGCAGGCCTTGAGGATGGCCTGCGGGGCGCCCTCGCCGCAGCTGGCCCCGGCGCTGCGCAAGACCTGGATCGTGACTTCGGGATGCCGGGTAAGTTGTTCGGGCATGGCGGCCTCCATACGGGTGACGCTGCCCTTCAGCGTAGTGCAGCCAGGCGCCGGCGCCCTTATTCGCCAGCGGCATATGACCATGCGTAATAACTCGTTCGCCTATTGCCTGCCTTTCCATACAATGAGCCGACGCCGCGGCGGGACGCTGCCGGCCTCCAACAACATAACGGGGAGCATCAGATGCAATACGGGAAATTCGGCTTCGTCGCACGGCTGGCGGCAGCGGTGCTGGCACTGGGCGTGATGCAGGGTGCGGGCGCGGCCGATCCGGACAAGAAGGAAATCCGCTTCGGCGCCACCGCCGGCCCCTACGCCGACCAGATCCGCTATGGCGTGAAGCCGGTGCTGGAAAAGCGCGGCTACAAGGTCACCATCATTGAGTTCAGCGACTACGTGCAGCCCAACCTGGCGCTGGCCGACGGCGCCATCGACGCCAATGCGTTCCAGCATGTGGCCTACCTGAAGAAGTTCTCAGCCGACCGCAAGCTGGCGCTGACCGACGTGATCCAGGTGCCGACCGCGCCGATCGGCATCTACAGCCGCAAGCACAAGGGCCTGGCCGAGGTGAAGCCCGGCAATACCGTGTCGCTGCCGAACGATCCCACCAACCTGGCGCGCGCCATCGCCATCCTGCAGCAGATCGGCTGGGTCACGCTCAAGCCGGGCACCGACCCGATCCGCGCCAGCGAGCGCGACATCGACGCCAACCCGCACAAGCTCAAGCTGATCCAGCTGGAAGCCGCCCAACTGCCGCGCTCGCTCGACGACGTGGACTATGCCTTCGTCAACGGCAACTATGCGCTGGCCTCCGGCCTGAAGCTGACCTCGGCGCTGGCGCTGGAGAAGATTCCCGACTACTACATGAACCTGGTCGCGGTGAAGACGGCGGACCTGAACAAGCCCTTCGTCAAGGACATCCGGGAGGCCTACGAGTCGGCGGAGTTCAAGGCCGTGACGCAGCAGCGCTTTGCGGGCTTCGTGCAGCCGCCGTACCAGCGCTGAGCCACCGCGCTCTCGCCCCGAAAGCAAGGAAGCGCCGCCAGGCGCTTTCTCGCTTTTGGGGGGGCAGCTGTCGCGCGCATTGTGCGCAGCAAGACAATTTTGCGCCGCGCGCGCCGCGCAAATGCCCTACACTCAAGCTCAAGTCCCCCGCGCCCAAAAAGCACGGCAGGGATCACAACGCGATCATTGCTGCGGATAGCTGCGAAGATCCTCGCGGCCGTCCCAGCGGATCCTGTCGAGACAACCGCATCGAGAGACCTGCCATGTCCACGGTTGCGCGCTTTGAGATCGGCTACACCCGCTACCTTGCCCCGCCGGGCGACACCTCCTCCCCCACTTCTCCTCCC
>NZ_JBYSZI010000095.1:0-16449 GCF_058787075.1 Cupriavidus sp. FW305-46 | reverse complement strand
GGGGAGGGAGAGGGAGAGGGCGCGCCGTCAGTGCGGCGCTTCAGGCGGCTGGGCGCCGCCGGCCTGGTCCAGTTCGCGGTCGCGGGCGCGGGCCACGGCCTCGTCGCGGCTGCTGACGCCCAGCTTGCGGAAGATGTTGCGCAAGTGCCATTTCACCGTCTCCGGCGACAGGCCCAGGGTGCGCGCGATCTTCTTGTTGGGCAGGGCCTGGCCGAGCAGGCGCACGACATCGGCTTCGCGATCGCTCAGTTCCTCAAAGCGCGCGTCGGCCTTGGCGGTGCCACCGGCGGTTGCGACGGCGGCGGTGCATCCGGCCGCGCCCGCTGCGTCGGCACGTGGCGGCACGGCGGCCTGCAGGCGTTCGACATAGAAGGCCAGCACCGGATCCAGCGTGGGGTCGGCGGCCGCGCCGGCGATCTGGGCGAGCGCGCCCGGGCAGGCGTCGATCAGGCTGCGCATCAGGCCGAGGCGGTGGCCCCGGCGCAAGCCTTCCAGCACATGCGCGCGTGCCGGCCCGGTCTCGCCGCGCCGCGATGCCACCACCGCCGCCAGCATATGCAGCTGCGCCACATGGCGTTGCCAGCCGCGCGTCTCGCAGTAGGCGATCAGCGGCGCCATGCGGGCCGCGGCCCCGCGCATGTCGTCATGCGCCAGGCTGAGCAGCACGTGGGCGCGCTCGGTCACCATGTGGATCGCGTCCAGCGAACCGCGCGGCGCGTTGCGATGGCGTGCGGCAATGGCGTCCAGGCGGGCCAGCACGGCCTCGGCGGCGGCAATGTCGCCGCCGGCCAGGTGCAGCCGGAACTGGTTGGCCAGGCTCTGCGCGACCAGGCGGTCCAGGTGCAGCTGCGTGCCGTAGTCCTCCAGCCGCTCCAGCTGGGCGAAGGCATCAAGCCGGTGGCCGCTGAGCCAGTGCGCGGCCGCGAGCACGGTGTGCACCCGCAGCACCGAATCGGGGATCGATACCCGTTCGAGCACGTCGACGCGGTCTTCCAGCAGCCGGCGCGCAGCGTCCAGGTCGTTCTGTTCATACAGCACTTCGCCGAGCAGCGCCGCGGCAAAGTATTCCGGCTCGGCGCCGGCGCCGCCGTGGCCCACCTGTTCGACTTCACGCAGCACGTCGCGGGCGACGCGCTCGGCCTGGATCACGTTGCCTTCCAGCGCATGGCTGAAGCCGATCATGCAGCGGCCGTTGAGCATGCCGCTGGCGGTGCCCAGCAGCGGCGCGCCGTCGATCAACAGGGGCGGCGCCTCGGTCTGGATGCGGCGGGCGCGCTCGTAGTCGCCCAGGTGCATGTAGAGCCACGACAGCAGGTTGTTGCGCGAGCCGATGAAGAGGGCCGCAAGGTCGGGGGGCGCTGCCTCGATCTGCGGCAGCAGCGCCAGGGCGCTCTGGGTATCGTCGCGCAGCACCGCCAGGGAAAAGCGCAGCAGCGACAGCCGGTAGCGCAGCGAGCTGTCGCCAGGCGGGATATCGGCCTCCAGCCGGTTGGCGGCCGCGGCGCATTGGTCGAGGTCGCGCGAGAACATCTGCATGCGCAGCGCCAGCAGGCGCAGTTCGGGGCGCGCCTGCACCTGATCGGCGGGGATGGCGCGCAGCAGGCCGAGCGCCTTGCGCACCTCGCCGCGCATCATCAGGGTGTCGGCAAAGCGCTGCACCAGGTCGGCCGCGGTGTCGGCATCGCCCGCCAGCACCGCATGGCGCACGGCCTCTTCCAGCATGCGATGGTCGCGGAACCAGCGCCATGCCGCCGCGTGCACAGCGCGCTGCTGCGACTCGCTGCGCGAGCGGAACCGCTGCGCCAGTGTTTCGCGCAGCAGCGGATGCAGGCGGTACCAGGCTTCGCGTTCGGGCCCCTGCGCGGGCGTGATGAACAGGTTCTCCTGTTCCAGCCGTGTCAGCAGCGCCAGGATCTCGCCTTCGCCGCCCATTGCCTGCTCGCCCAGCGCCTCGCACAGCGATGCGGTGAAGCGTTCGCACGAGGCGGCGCGCACCAGCAGCTCGGCTTCGTCCGGCGCCAGGCGCGACAGCACCTCGCGTTCGAAATACTCGGCGAAGGCGCCGGCATCCTGCACGCTGGCCTGCACGAAGCCGGTGGCAAAGGTGAGGCCGCTGGCGTTGGCCTTCTTGCGCTTCCAGTGCGCGGCAAAGAGCTGCAGGCCGGCCACCCAGCCGTCGGTCAGCTCGTGCAGCATGCGCGCATCGCGCGGGCTGATGTCGCCCAGCTGGGCGCGCAGGAAATGCTGCGATTCAGCCAGCGTGAAGCGCAGGTCGCGCTGGTCCAGCTCCAGCAGCATGCCCTGGTCGCGCAGGCGCCCGAGCGACAGCGGCAGCGCTACGCGCGAGGCCAGCACCACGTGGAAATTGGCCGGGGCATAGTCGAGCAGCCACTGCAGCGGCTCCAGCACGCGCGCCGTCAGGTGGTGCACGTCGTCGAGCACCAGCGTCACGTCGCGCGGATGGGCGGCAATGCCGCGCACCAGCGTGATGATGGCGCGCTCGACGGCTTCGTCGTCGGTGCCGCGGTCGGCCAGCACCATGGCTTCGCGCGTCAGCGCGGGGCTGACCTCGGACAGGCAGCCGAGCAGGCGGTCGAGCCAGCGCTGGCGCTCGTTGTCGGCCGGCTCCAGCGTCAGCGCGGCCATGTCGAAGCCGAGCGCGAGCAGGTCCAGCCGCCACGCGGTCAGCAGCGCGGTCTTGCCGTAGCCGGCCGGGCCCTGCAGCACGATGCAGCGCCGGCGCCGTGCCTCGGTCAGCTGCGCCAGCAGGCGCTCGCGCGCGACCACGCGCGCCGCGCTGCGCAGCGACGCCGGCCGGGACGGCTGCGAGACTGGCGCGGCGGGCTGGCTACGGGGAGCGGCTGGCGGATTGGCTGGCGTCTGGGGCATGGACGAGGCAGGACGGTGCAGGTGAGGTGCGGAGGAAATGCGGGTGGGGCAGCGCGATGCCGGGCAAAGGCGGCACGTTGTCGCAATTGTACTGGCAGACGCGGCCAGGCCGGCTGTCCGGGTGGCCCGGGTGAGACGCGCACAGCACCCGCGGGCCACCCGGAACAGGTGGGGAAGGGTTTGCCGGATGTCCGGTCACAGGGCGTCGCCTTATATTCGCGCAGCGGCAAGCCCGCTGGCGAAGCGCGTGCCTGTTCATGCCTTCGCTCCTTCGTCCCTTTGCCCCGCTTCGATTGCGCACCGCTGGACGCCCATGGAAACCATACATGCTGCCGTCGCGACCCGCCTCGTGCCGCCGCGCCAGAACCGGCGCTCGATTGCGCGCGAGGTCCTGCTGCAGCGCCTGCACCATGCCCGGCATGGCCGGCTGATATTGCTGACTGCGCCTGCCGGCTACGGCAAGACCACGGTCATGGCGCAGTGGCGCCACCGCCTGCTGGCCGGCGGCGCGCGCGTGGCCTGGCTCACGATCGCGCCGGAAGACGACGACCTGGGCCAGTTCTGCGCCAGCCTCGATGCCAGCCTGCGGCAGGCCGGCATCCGGCTGTGCCGCCCCGGCCAGGAATTTGGCAGCGACCCGGCGCACCCCGCCGCCTTGCTGCCTGCCTTCGTCGCGCTGCTGGACGGCGTGCCCGGCGAGGTCTACCTGATGCTGGACGGTCTCGACCGCCTGCGGCACCCGGCCACGCTGGCCTTCCTGCAGGGCGTGCTGTGCGCGCGCCTGCCGCACCTGCATATCGTCGCCGCGGCGCGCGGCGAGGCCGGGCTGGCCCTGGCCCGGCTGCGCGCCGGCCGGGAGCTGGCCGAAGCCGGCCGCGCCGAGCTGGCCTTCAGCGTTGCCGAAACCCTGGCCTTCGTGGGCCAGCGCGTGGAAGGACGCACCGCGCGCCGGGAGAACTCGCAAGCCGCGATCGACATGGCGGTGGCGCTGCAGGAAGTCACCGAAGGCTGGCCCGCCGGCGTGGAGCTGGTTGCCGCATCGCTGCGCATGGGCCAGGAGGCGGCGTGGCCGCATGCGCAATCCGCCGCCCTGCATGCCTACTGGCAGGAGGAAGTGACCGCCGGATTGCCGCAGGCGTTGCTGGACTTCATGCGCTGTCTCGCGGTGCCGCGCCGCATCCATGCCGATCTTGCCGCGCTGCTTGCCGGCTGCGCGCAGGCGCCGGCGCGCCTTGCCGAGATCGCCGCGCGCGGCCTGTTCCTGGAGCCAGCCCCGCCCGAGCCGGATGAGGTTGCCGATGGGAGCGGGCACGGCTGGTACCGTTTCCACCCGTTGTTGCGGGCGCACCTGCTGCATGAGCTGGAGCACGGCACGGGCCCCGGGCCGCATGGACTGCCTGAGCTGCAGCGGCTGCACGGGCTTGCGTCCGCGTGGCTGGACCATTGCGGCAAGCCGGCGGAGGCCATCGGACACGCGCTGCGCAGCGGCGACTTTGGCCGCGTGCTGGCGCTGGTGGAGGCAACCGCGGCCCACTTGCCCGGCGTCAGTCCGCTGCGCGACTTCCTGCAGTGGGCCGACGGCATTGCACCCGCGCGGCTGGCGTTGCACCCGGCGCTGCTGCTGGCCTCGGCCTGGGCATGCGTGGTATCGGTGCGGCCGCAGCACGCCGAGCACTGGATCCGGCGCTGGGAAGCCAGTGCCGGGCCCGGCGTGGATACCGTCGTGCACGCCACGGTGATGCGTGCGACCATTGCCGCGCAGCAGGACGACCACGCGCGGGTGCAGTCGCTGCTCGACAGCCTGCAGGGCAGGCCGCCGGGCAATCCCGCGCTCGAGCAGATCCGCATGAGCCTGGCGTTGCGCTACGGCACCCTGCTGGGCTGCCAGCCGCGCTCGCGTGCGCCATACCGCTGCGCGGCGCAGCCCGGCGACACCGAGATCGCGCTGATGGGTGCCGGCACGATGGCGCTGATGGCCTGGGTCGAGGGCAATGCCTACGAGACGCTGCGGCTCGGCACGGACGTGCTGGCGGCCGCGCAGCATGCCTATGGGCGCCGCTCGATCGCGGCCAGCCTGTGCGCAGTGCCGGTGGCTGCCGCGCTGTACGAGCAGGACCGCATTGCCGAAGCCAGCGAAGTGCTGGCGGGCCGGCTGCAGACGCTGCGTACCGGCACCCCGGACGTGCTGATCGAAGCGGCGCTGTGCCATGCCCGGCTGCAATGGCTGGCCGGCGCTCGCCATGAAGCCCTGGCGGAACTGGTGGAAGCCGAAGCCATGTTCCACCGCCGTGGCCTGCCGCGCGGGGTGGCGCGCGTGGCGGCCGAGCGCCAGCGCCTGGCGCTGCTGGGCAAGGACCTGCGCCACGCGCAGCGGCTGCAGGCCTCGCTGGAGGAACTCGGCCGGCACGATCCGGGCGCTACGCCGCGCGGCCAGGAAATCGCCGCCGTGGCGGCGCTGGCCCGCGCCCGGCTGGCGCTGGCGCAAGGCGAGCCCGCGCAGGCGCTTGCCGCGCTTGGCACCGTGCGTGGCCTGTACGTGGCTTCGGTGCGGGAACCGCTGCTTGTGACGGTCGACCTGCTGCAGGCCACCGCGCTCGACGACCTCTATCGTCCCGATGAAGCGGCACCGTACCTCGAAGCCGCGCTGGCGGCGGGCGAGCGGCTGGGGCTGGTGCGCACCATCCTCGACGAAGGCGAACGTACCTTCGGCTTGCTGGCAGGCATGGCTGGCAGGGAGGACGGTGGCGCGGCGGGGCGCGGAGCATACCTGGCGCGCCTGTGCGAGGCCGCCGCGATGCCGGCGCCGCCGCCCGGGCCGGCCGAGCCCGGCGCCGAGCCCGCCGCCGCGCCGGCCGCGTTGCCGCCGGCCGACGTCGGCAAGGGCCGGCTGCTGACCCCGCGCGAGCGCGAGATCCTGGCGCTGCTGGAGCAGTCGATGTCGAACAAGCGCATTGCGCTGGTGCTCAACCTGAGCGTCGACACCGTCAAGTGGAACCTGCGGCAGATCTACGGCAAGCTCAATGTCTCGCGCCGCTACGATGCCATCCTGGTGGCGCGCAGCGCGGCGCAGCGGCCGGGCTGACCGCGCTGGCCGGCCGGCTGCGCGCGTGCCCTATTCCGCGGTGGCGCCGCTGGCCTTGATCATCTGGGCGACCACGGGCTCGGTCGCGTCGAATTCGCGCCGGAACTCCGCCGCAGAGTTGCCCACCGGATCCATGGCCAGCGCCTCGAGCCGCGCGCGCATGGCCGGCGACTGGATCGACGCCCGCGCTTGCGCTTCCAGCCGCGACAGGACCGCCGCCGGCGTGCCGGCGCGCGCAAACAGGCCAAGCCAGGCGGGCGAGCGCAGTTCCTGCTCTTTCAGCCCGGCCTCGGCCAAGGTCGGTACGTCGGGCAGTTCCTTGATGCGCTTGTCGCCCATCACGGCGAGGGCGGCAAGCCGGCCGCTCTTGATATGCGGGCCGAGCGTGCTCATCGAGCCGATCGCCCAGGCGACGTTGCCGGAGATCAGGTCCTGCGCCATCGGTGCTTCACCCTTGTAGGCCACGTGCGCCATGTCCAGGCCGCGCACCTGGTTCAGGTGCGCACCGACAAGGTGGGGGAAGGTGCCGACGCCGTAGGAGCCGTAGCTGACCTTGCCCTTGTTCTTCGCGGCCCAGTCCAGGAACTGCTGCACGTTTTTCGCCGGCACGTCCCGGTTCACGGCCAGCACGATCTTGCCGACGCACACCTCGGTGATGAAGGCCAGGTCCCGGCGCACGTCGTATGGCACGTTGCGGTACAGATGCGGCGTGTTGATCAGCGGCGAGGAGTGGGTGAGCAGGATCGTGTAGCCATCCGGCGCGCCGCGCGTGATGGCCTGCACCGCGATCACGCCCGCGCCGCCGGGCTTGTTGTCGACGATGATGGTTTGTCCGAGGCGCTTGCCCATGTCCTCGGCCAGCGCGCGCGCCACGGTGTCGGTGGCGCCGCCGGGCGGGCCCGGGACAACAAAGGTGATGGGGCGCGACGGGTAGCTCTGGGCACCGCTGGCGGCGCTCCACGCCATCGCTGCCATCGCGATCAGGGACTTCATGCGCATGATGTGATACCTCGGGAAAGGGGGTAGAAGGCTGCGCAGCAAGACTGGCTGCATGTGGGAAGTTATAGGATGCCAGGCAGCTTGCACGCCCCCCATTTCGGCTGGGCGGGATTGCCCTAGTTGGCGGCCAGTCAGCGTGGCAGCCAGGAAAAGAAAGCTCCGGCATGAGGCCGGAGCAAAGCACGCGGCCGGACGATGCCGGCCAGGTGGAGATTGGGTTGTACGGCGCGGCGCCTGCCGCGCGTGTGCGCCTTAGCGCGCTGCCATCAGCCCCAGGCCCTGTGCCTGCAGCTGGGCCACGCCATCGGCATCGAAGCCCCAGTCGCGCAGCGCGGCGGCGCCATGCTCGCCGCGCGCCGGCGCGGGCCCGGAGATCCCGGAGGGCGTGCCAAGGAAGCGCGGCGCCGGTGCCGGCTGCACCACGCCCGCGATTTCGACAAAGCTGCCGCGCGCGCGGTGATGGGGGGGGTTGGGCGCTTCGCTGAATTCCAGCACGGGTGCGATGCAGGCATCGCTGCCTTCGAACACGGCGCACCATTCGTCGCGCGTGCGGGTCAGGAAGACGGCCTCGAACTGCTTGCGCAGCGCGGGCCAGCCGTTGCGGTCGTACTGGGCCGGCAGATCCTTGCCGGCAAGGCCCAGCTTGTCCAGCAGCTCGGCGTAGAAGCGGCCCTCGACCGGGCCGATCGACATGTACTTGCCGTCGCGCGTGCGGTAGCTGTCATACCAGGGCGCGCCGCCGTCGAGCACGTTGGCCTGGCGCTGTTCGCGCCAGTTGCCCGAGGCCAGCATGCCCCAGAACATCGCGCCCAGTTGCGCGGCACCTTCGGTCATGGCCGCGTCGACCACCTGGCCCTTGCCGCCGCGCTGCACATTGAGCAGCGCCGCCACCACGCCGAGCGCCAGCAGCATGCCGCCGCCGCCATAGTCCCCGACCAGGTTCAGCGGCGGTACCGGTGCCTGCCCGGCGCGGCCGATACCCGACAACACGCCGGACAGCGCGACATAGTTCAGGTCATGGCCGGCACGGTCGGCCAGCGGGCCGGTCTGTCCCCAGCCGGTCATGCGCGCATAGACCAGCTTGGGGTTGAGCGCCAGCGCGGTGTCGGGCCCCAGGCCCAGGCGTTCCATGGTGCCCGGGCGAAAGCCTTCGATCACCACGTCGGCGCGTTCGACCAGCGCCAGCGCCGCGCGCTGCGCTTGCGGCTGCTTCAGGTCCAGCGTGACCGAACGGCGGCCGCGTCCGGTGATATCCACGCGTTTGCCGGTGGCCGACTTGGGCCCCAGGTCGGCCGGCGCCGCCGGGCGGTCGACGCGCAGCACGTCGGCGCCCATGTCGGCCAGCAGCATTGTGCCGAACGGGCCCGGCCCGATGGCTTCGAATTCCAGTACGCGGATTCCGCTCAGTACACCCATGGTTGTTCTCCTCATGCCCAGTCCTGTTTGCATGGGATGCACCCATGCCCTTGATTGCGCTTTTGCAGGTTGCAAGTAGACCAAAAGCCGGCACACCCTAGCCCCACCCGTATCAGGTAGGAGGCCGCCCACCCTTCCTGCGCTGCACAAAGGCGCTCCTATAATCGGTTCACCATGCGGCCGCCAGTGCGGGCCGGACGACGAAGTGAGCCGGAGCCAGAAGTGAGCAATACCCAGCGCGCAATTGCAGCGCCAACGCGGACACGGCAGGCCGCACGCCTGTTGCCGGTCCTGAGCGAGCTCAGGCAGGAGGTGCGCTCGCTGAGCCGGCGTGCGCATCGTCTCGCGCTCGCGCAGGCCGACGGTGATGACGACGCCTGCCGCCATCGGCTGGCGCAGTTGTTCGAGCGCTGGATCGAAGACGGCTCGCCGCGCGCGCAGGTGGTCTGCTTTGCCTCGGCCGCCGAGTTCGGCCTGCCGCTGCACCGGCATGCCGAGCGCTGCCGCGCCGCGGCGATGTGCGACGGCTCCGATGCGGTGCGCGCGTTGTACTGGGCGGCGCTGCACCGCACGCGCAGCCGCGTCGGCATGACCGCGCGGATGGAAGATGCGCAGGCCGCAGTGCTGCCCGTGGTGGCGCCGCCACCGGCTGCCGCGCAGCTGCGGGTGCTGCCCGCCGCATCGGTGCGGCCGCCGTGCCGCCGCTGCGAGCGCCTGCGCCTGGATGCGCGCTGTGCCAACGGCCACGGTGCCTTGCGTCCGCTGGGCGACATGCAGTGGCGCAGCCTGGCCGCCGGCGTGCAATGCCAGACGCGCGAGCACCAGTGCGATACCTGCAGCACGCGCTGGACCCAGCACCGCAGCGCGGCGGATCCCTTTACCGCCTGGACCATCAGCCGGCGCGGCAACGCCATGTCGGCAAGGGATGCATTGACAGCCTGAAAGCGATGCGACGGCCATGCTGCAGTGGCCGGCAAGAACAGAACAGCGCGCCGGACCTTGCGGACCGGCGCGCCGTTTTACTTGCGGCTGTGCTAGGCCTTATGGTTCGGCAGCGGAGCGCCCTGCATCTCCTGCTCCTGCAGTTCGCGCCATGCGATCTTGCCGGTGGCGGAGCGCGGCAGGCGCTCGACAAACTGCACGATGCGCGGCGCCTTGTAGGTCGCCATGCTGGTGCGGCACCACGCCAGCAACTCTTCCTCGGAAACGCCGGCGCCGTCACGCCGCACGATCACGGCCTTCACGGTCTCGCCCCGGTGCGGATCGCGCGCGGCGATCACACAGGCTTCCAGGATGGCAGGGTGGGTATGCAGGATCGCTTCCACCTCGGCCGGCCACACCTTGTAGCCCGAGGCGTTGACCATGCGCTTGAGGCGGTCGCGCATGACGAAGTAGCCGTCGGCATCGACGCTGGCAAGGTCGCCGGTACGGAAGAAGCGCTTGCCGTCGATCGTGATAAAGCTCTCGGCATTGGCGGCGGGCTGGTTCCAGTAGCCCAGCATCACCTGCGCGCCGTGCACCACGATCTCGCCGACTTCGCCGCGCGGCACTTCGGCCAGCGTGGCGGGATCGATGACGCGCGCGTCGACGCCGTAGGTCGGCACGCCCAGGTGCCCGGAGCGCGGCGCGGCGAGCGGGTTGGCGATGATGAACGAGGCGGTCTCCGTCAGGCCGTAGCCTTCGACGAACTGCAGTCCGTAGCGCTCCTTCATCACCCGCGCGGTGCTGTCGGGCACCGCCGCGCCGCCCCCGACCACGCAGGCCAGGCTGCCCAGGTCAAATGATTCGACATCCGGCTGCGCGAAGAACTCCACCAGCATCGGCGGCGGCGCCGCCCAGAACGTGACGCGATGGCGCGCTACCAGCTGCGCCGCGGTGCGCCGGTCCCAGCGCGGCAGCAGCACGATGGTGCCGCCCATGTAGACCGGCGCGTTGACGCCGTTCTGCAGCCCGAGCAGGTGGAACATCGGCGCCACCGCCAGGAAGGTCGATTCGGCGTGCGAGCGCCGCCACAGCTGCGAGCCCGCCACCGACACCATCACCGTGCGGTGGGTGTGCATGCAGGCCTTGGGCGCCCCGGTGGTGCCCGAGGTATAGGGCAGCATGCACAGGTCGTCCACGCCTGCGGCGCGCGGCGATGGCGTGATGCCGGCGGCCATGGCCTGCTGCCAGTGGACGGCGCCGGCCGGCAACGCCGCGCCCGACGAGCGCTGCTGCACCCAGTCCGGAATCGCGAGGCTGTCGTCGGGCTGCGCGGGCAGGGCATCGCCATAGTGATGCACGATCACGTGGCGCAGCGGCGTGGTGCCGACCAGCGGCGCCACCTGGCCGACCAGTTCGGTTGCGGCAAACGCGGCCACCGCGCCGCTGTCGGTGACGATATGGCGCAGCTCGTCTTCCAGCAGCATGGCGTTGGCCGGCACCACCACGGCATCGGCGCGCAGGATCGCGTGGTAGGCCACGATGAACTGCGGGCTGTTCTGGCTGAGCAGCACCACGCGGTCGCCTCGGCGCACGCCGCATGCCTGCTGCAGGTAGCCGGCCATGCGCTCCACCTGCGCCAGCAGTTCGGCATAGGTGGTGGCGCCGTGGTAGAACTGGACCGCGACCTTGTCGGGGAAGCGCCGGGCCGAGATCTCAAGGTTCTCCGCCAGGGTGGTGTGCGGCATATGGAAGACGCGCGGCACGTCGCCGAGCGCCACTGCGGCATCCACCGCAAGCGGGTCCGTGGGGGCGGCGGCGACGCCTGCATCGGGCAGATCGATGTGGGTCATGGTTGTCTCCTCTGTCATATTGCAGTTGCCGTCAGAACGCGGTATCGCCATCCAGCAGCCGGCGCGCGATGGTGCGGCGCTGGATCTCCGAGGTGCCGTCGGGGATGCGCATGGTGCGCGCCCAGCGATAGCCGGCTTCGAGCCTGAGCTCATTGGTCAGGCCCATGCCGCCGTGGATCTGGATGGCGCGGTCGTAGACGCGGCCCACCATCTCGGTGGCGCCGGCCTTGACCATCGACACCTCCTTGGTGGCCGGCAGGTCGTGGTCGACCAGCCAGGCGCAATGCCGGATCATCGACTTGGCGGCATAGATGTCCATGGCGCTTTCGGCCAGCATCATCTGCACTGCCTGGTGTTCGGCGATGGGCTGGCCGAAGGTCTTGCGCACCCTGGCGTACTCCAGCGCCTGCGCCAGCGCCCATTGCGCCAGCCCCAGGCAGGTGGCGGCCATGCTCAGGCGGCCGGCGTTGACGCCGTCCAGCGCCACATTCAGGCCGCGGTCTGCCGGACCGAGGCGGTGGCTGTCGGGCACGCGCACGTTGTCCAGCGAGACGATGCCGATATCCGCGCCCAGGTGGCCCATGATCGGGATCACGCTCGGCACCGAGAAGCCCGGCGTACCGGTCGGCACGAAGAAGCCGGTGATGCCGCCCTTGCGGGCCCGCGCCTTCTCTTCATCCGTGACCGCGAAGATCATCGCGTAGTCGGCGTAGGGGGCATTGGTGATCCATTGCTTGGTGCCGTTCAGCACCCAGTGGTCGCCATCGCGTACCGCACGTGTGCGCATGCCCAGCACGTCGGAGCCGGCGTCCGGTTCCGACAGCCCGAAGCACATGGTCTTGTCGCCGCTGGCGAGCCCATCGCGCACGGTGTCGAGCAGGGCCGGGTCCATATGCCTGAGCACCGGCGACAGCCCGTTGGTGAAGGGCGACGGCAGCACCACGGTCTGCACCAGGTGGCGCTCCGGTCCGCAGTGCGCGTTCAGCCGCTCCTGGATATACACCGATGCCTGCGGCCCGAGCCCGCCGCCGCCGAGAGACTCGGCGCTGAGCGCGGTATAGAAGCCCAGCTCCGCCGAGCGCATGCGCACCTGGCGGCGCAGCGCCAGCACGGCAGGCGTGTAGCGGCCGTTCTCGTCGTAGATGGTGCGTTCGCTGCCCAGCAGGGCACGGTGCTCATGCTCCAGCGCGGCCACTTCGCGGTCGATGAACTTGATCAGCGCATCGCCGAATTCGACCCATTCGCCAGGGGTATCAAAGTCCATGTTGCTGCTCTCCTTAGTTGGTCCGCGTCCCGGTCCGCGGGACGCACGTTGTTCTGAGGGGGGCGTTCAGCCCGGGCTGCCGAGTTCGAGCACGGCGTCGACCGCATAGGCGCCCTGGCCATCGGGCAGCGCGATCACCGGGTTCAGGTCCACGGCCTGCAGGCGCGGTCCGGCGCCGGCGGCGAACACCGACAGCCGCGACAGCGTGCGCGCGAGCGCGCGGATGTCTGCCGGCGGGCGGCCGCGCGCGCCCAGCAACAGCGGCGCGCCGCGGATCGAACGGATCAGCCGCTCGGCGACGTCTTCATTGAACGGACAGCGGTGGAAGACCACATCGCGCAGCACTTCGACAAAGATGCCGCCCAGGCCGAACATGGCGATCGGCCCGAATGCCGGATCCTGCTTGATGCCAAGGATGCATTCGACGCCGCCGCTGAGCTGGCGCGCCACCAGCACGCCGTCCAGTTGCGCGCCGGGCACGGCGCTGCGGGCGCGGGCCAGCAGCGCGGGGAAGCCTTCGCGCACGCCGGCGTCGTCCTGCACGCCGAGCAGCACGCCGCCGATTTCGGACTTGTGCAGGATGTCCGGCGACAGGATCTTCATCACGACCGGGTAGCCGATCTCGCGTGCGGCGAGCACGGCGGACTCTGCATCCGTGCAGGCGCGCTCGGGCGCGCATGCGATGCCGGCGCCAGCCAGCAGGCGCTTGGCTTGCGCTTCGGACGGCGTTTCGTCGGGCAGGGCGACCGGCGAGACCGCGGGCAGCGGCTCTGCCTGCACCGCGAAGGCCTCTCCGTAACGGCCCATGGCGGCAATCGCCCGGACCGCGCGGGTGGGGTCTTCGAACACCGTGAAGCCCTCGTCTTCATAGGCGCGCAGTACCTCGCGCGGGCCCTGCAGCACCAGCACATAGAGCCGGTCCGGGTAGCGCTCTCGCAAGCGCGCCAGCTGGCTGCGCAGCTCGGGCGCCACCGACGGCGTGCTGCCGGCATACGTAAAGAAGCCGAGCACCGAGCGGTAGCCGCCGTCGCGCACCATGGCTTCGGTGAAGGGCTCGATCAGCGACAGGTCGTTGACGAACTGCGCGGTGGTGTCCACCGGGTTGCGCGGCGAGCAGATCGGCAGCAGCTCCAGCAGGCGCGACTGCACCGGGGCCGGCATCTCCGGCATCGCCAGGCCGAGCTCCTCAGCGGCATCGGAAACGATCACCCCGGCGCCGCCGCTGACGGTGATCACGCCCAGCGTGTTGGCGGCGGGGAAGATGCCGCGCTGGGCCAGGCGCACGATATCGAGCATGTCCTCGGTGCTGCGCGCGCGCACCACGCCCAGTTCAGCCAGCACCGCGTCCACCACGGCGTCGTCGCCGGCGATGGAGGCCGTGTGCGAGCGCGCCGCGGCGCCGCCCAGCTCGCTGCGTCCGACTTTCATCATCACCACCGGCTTGCGTGCCCGGCGCGCCGCCTGCAGGGCCGACACCAGGCCATTGCCGTCGTTGATGCCCTCCGAGTACAGGGCGATGACCCGGGTGGCGGGATCATCCACCAGCAGCTGCAGCGCATCGCCCAGCGTGAGGTCGGCCTCGTTGCCGGTCATGATGACGCTGGACAGGCCGATGTCGGCGTTCCGGGCTGCCATCGCCAGGTGGCCGCCATAGGCGCCGGACTGGCTGACGATGCCGACCGAGCCGGCGCGCAGCGTGCCCAGGCCAATGCTTGACGCGAAGCTGCCGACAAAGCCGATATGCACATTGACCAGGCCAAGGGCATTGGGCCCGAGCAGGCGGATGCCGGTGCGGCGCGCGATGGCCAGCAACTCTGCCTGGCGTGCCTCGCCGTCGCCGCCGACTTCGGCGAAGCCGGCGCTGAACAGGATGGCGGCGCGCACGCCGCGCTCGCCCAATGCAGCGATGGTGTCCGGGACGTGCGCGGCCGGCACCGCCACCACTGCGACGTCGGGCGTTTCAGGCAGGTCGGCGACGCTGGCGTAGGCGGTCAGGTCCTGTACCTCGGCGTGTTTCGGGTTGACCGGCAGGATGCGGCCGGCGTAGCCAAGCGCGCGCATGGCCGCGATGGGGCGCCCGCCGATCCGCGCGGGATCGTCGGAAGCGCCGATGATGGCGACCGAGCGGGGATGCAGCAGGAAGGCCAGGGAAGGGGATGCAGTCATGGAAGTCACTTTGGGTTGATGCAAAGGCGGCGGTGCCGCAGGCAAGGCCTGCGGCACCGCGCGGCTCAGGCCAGCGTGAAGGTCGGTACCGGGGCGCCGCCATCGCTGGGCGAAAACTTCACCTGCACCTTCTGCCCGATCCGCACCGTGTCGAGGTCGCAGTCGACGATATGGGTCATCATGGCCACGCCTTCTTCCAGCGTCACATAGGCGATGCAGAACGGATTGGGGCCTGCGCGACGCGTCACGCTGAAGCTGTAGATCGTGCCGCGGCCGCTGGCCTGCTTCCATGAGGTGGTGCCCATGCAGAACGGGCACAGCACGCGCGGATACCAGTGGGGCTTGCCGCAGTCGTCGCAGACCTTGATCAGCAATTGCCCTTCGCGCGCGGCCTGCCAGAAGGGCAGGTTGTCGGGCTGCTGGTCCGGCGCCTTGTAGGCAATGGGGGTATGTGGGGTCGTCATGTCATTGCTCTCGCGCATCATTCACGTTCAAGGATCAGGGTGGCGCTGCCGTGGCGCGAGCCCAGGTAGCCGCCGGTGCCTTGCGCCAGCGCCAGGTCGCAGTTGGCGACCTGCACCGCCGGATGGGCCTCGCCGCGCAGCTGGCGCACGGCTTCGATGACCTTGGTGATGCCGCCGCGGTTGGCCGGATGGTTGTTGCACAGGCCGCCGCCGTCGGTGTTGATGGGCAGCTTGCCCACGCCCGAGATCAGGTTGCCGTCGGCGACGAACTTGCCGCCTTCGCCTTTCTTGCAGAAGCCCAGGTCTTCCAGCTGCATCAGCACGGTAATGGTGAAGCTGTCGTAGATCGACGCATACTTGATGTCGGCCGGGGTAACGCCCGCTTCGGCAAACGCCGCCGCGCCCGAGAAGCGCGCACCGGACCAGCTCAGGTCGACTTCGCCACCGAGCTGGCCCTTGATGTACTCGCCGGCGCCGAGGATCTTCACCCTGGGCCGCTTCAGGGTGGCGGCGATTTCGGGGCGCGCCATGATCAGCGCGCCGCCGCCGTCCGATACCACGCAGCAGTCGAGCTTGTGCAGCGGATCGGAAATCATCGGCGAGCTCAGCACGTCCTCGACCGTGACCACGTCGCGCAGCATGGCATGGGGGTTGTGCCGCGCGTGGTGCGATGCGGCCACCTTGACCCAGGCGAGCTGCTCGGCGGTGGTGCCGTACTCGTGCATATGGCGCATGGCCGCCATCGCGTACAGGTTGACCGTGACCGGGCTGAACGGGCTCTCGAACGGCGCGTCGGGCAGGTTGGCGCCCCAGTTGCGCGCCTGGGTGCCGCTGGAGCCTTCCGAACGCGGGCGGCCCGCCAGCGTGATCAGGGCCACATTGCACTTGCCGGCCGCGATGGCCTGCGCCGCGTGCGAGACATGGACCAGGTAGGCCGAGCCGCCGGTGTCGGTGGAGTCGACATGGCGCACCCTGAGGCCGAGATAGTCGACCATGTTGACCGCGCCCAGCCCCGGCGCGTCGCCGGCGCAGAAGTAGCCGTCGACGTCAGCCAGCGTCAGGCCGGCGTCTTGCAGCGCGCCCTTGGCGCTCTCGGCGTGCAGCTGCGCCACCGACTTGTCCGGTGCCTTGCGGGTCGGGTGCTCATAGGCCCCGACGATATAGGCCTTGCCGTTGATGCTCATGATGGTGTCCTCCGGGATGGCATGGGGGTCAGATCGGATCCCAGCCGATCACGTCGGGGGAGCGTTCCAGCTTGAAGAAGCTGTTGCGCATGGCCGGCATGGCGATCTCGCCCACGGTTTCAGGGGTCCAGCCCTCGCTCATATGCACCGAGCGCACCGGGCGCGGCTGGCTCATCAGGATGATCTCGTTGGCGCGCACCGCGAAGATCTG
>NZ_JBYSZI010000094.1:0-16577 GCF_058787075.1 Cupriavidus sp. FW305-46 | reverse complement strand
GTTAACGGGTCCCGCATTCACATTGCCCGCGGTTTGCTCCCCTCTCCCGCGAGCGGGAGAGGGGCCGGGGGAGGGGGCCGGTGCTGGCAGTACCTCATTACCTCCCAATCCCTGGCATGCATCCACAGATGCCAGTCACATAACTTCACTTCCTCCTGACAGCCTGACAAGGTTCCAGCCCCACTGCGGCGGTACAACCCTCTCTGTGCAAAACACGCAGGAGAGTTGTGGTGCGCTGGTTCGTGGTGGCTTTCGTCGCGGGATGCTGGACGCTGCAGCAGCAGTCAACATTGCCGCCGCAGGATGGCCTGCACCTCGGTGCTGTGGCGCTGGCATTGGTGGCTCTCGGCATTGCCTTGTGGGGCAGGCGCCTGCATGTCGTGCTGCATGGCCTGGCGCTTGCCGGGCTGGCGTTCGGCGCCGCCTTCTGCTGGGCGGCCTGGCGGGCCGAACTGCGCATGCGCGACTGGCTGCCGGCTGCGCTGGAGGCACGCGATCTCGACGTGCGCGGCGTGGTGTCGGGGCTGCCGGCGGATGCCGCCACCGGGACGCGTTTTGCTTTCACTGTTGAGCAGGGTGAAGCGGGCCAGCCTCTGCCTCGCCGCGTGATCCTCAACTGGCGCGGTGCGCCGCAGGACCTGCGTCCCGGGCAGCGCCTCGCGCTGACCCTGCGCCTGCGGCGTCCGCGCGGACTGGCCAATCCTTTCGGCTTCGACTATGCCTACTGGCTGCTGGCGCAAGACTACGGCGCCACCGGCTATGTGCGCAGTGCACGGGGCTCGTCCCAGGATGCATCACGAGAGCGGCTGGCGTGGCAGATAGAAGCCTGGCGCGCCGCCGTGCGCGCTCACCTGCGCGCGGCGCTGCCGGCCGATGCGCGCTTCGGCGCGGTGCTGATCGCGCTGGTCATCGGCGACCAGCGCGGCATCGATGCGGACGACTGGCAACTGTTCCGGCGCACCGGCGTCAGCCATCTGGTCGCGATCTCCGGGCTGCATATCACCATGATCGCCGGCATGGCGGCGTCGCTTGCCCGGCTGCTGTGGCGCCATTCGTTCGGACTCGGCCGCTGGCTGCGCCGGCCGTTACCGCTGCGGCTGCCGGCCCGGCAGGCCGCGCTGGTGGCGGCCGTGGCCAGTGCGCTGGCTTACGGCCTGCTGGCCGGCATGCAGATCCCGGCGCTGCGCACCGTGGCCATGCTCTGCGTGGCGGCCATTGCGGTGTGGGGTGCGCGTGCGCCGCCCGCCTCGGTGGTGCTGGCCTGGGCGGCGCTGGTGGCATTGCTGCTGGATCCGTGGGCGGTGATGTTGCCCGGCTTCTGGCTGTCCTTCGGCGCGGTGGCGGTGATCTTCTTCGCGGCCCGCGTCGGCCGCGATGCTTCGGCGCAAGGGCACTGGCAACGCCTGCGGTCCGCGCTCGCCGCCGCGGTGCGCACGCAGTGGGCCGTGACCATCGGGCTGGTGCCGCTGACGTTGCTGCTGTTCGGCCAGGTATCGGTGGTGTCGCCGTTGGCCAATGCGGTGGCGATCCCGCTCGTCAGCTTGCTGGTGACGCCGCTGGCACTGCTCGGCGCGGCCTTGCCGATGGCGCTGGCCGGGCCGGTGCTGGCGGTGGCCCACCAGGCCATGGTGGCGCTGGCCGCGGTGCTGGGCTGGCTTTCCGCGCTGCCATGGGCGATGTGGGAAGCGGCCAGCGCGGGGCCCCTGGCGCTGGTGCTGGCCGCGCTCGGGGTCGGGTTGCTGGTCGCGCCGGTCGCTTCCGCGCGCGTGCGCCTGCATGGCGGGCTGCTGATGCTGCCGATGCTGCTGGCGCGCGGCCCACCGGTTGCGCACGGCGAGTTCCGCGCCGTGATGCTGGACGTGGGGCAGGGCACGGCGGTGCTGGTGCGGACGCGCGCGCATGCGCTGCTGTATGACGCCGGGCCGGCCTATGGGTCGGGATCCAGCGCCGGTGCGCAGGTGGTGGTGCCATTACTGCGGGGCGAGGGGATCGGCCGGCTCGACCACCTGATGGTCAGCCATGAAGACACCGATCATGCCGGCGGCGTGGCGGACGTCGCGGCGGCGGTGGCGGTGGCCGCGCGCAGCACCGGCGCGCCTGCCGGTCACGTCCTGCTTGGGTCGGCGGCCAATGACTGGCCGCCATGCGCGGCGGGCCAGCAATGGGAGTGGGACGGCGTGCGCTTTACCGTGCTGCATCCGCTCGCGGAGCAGGCGCAGCAGGCCGCCATTGCCAGCAATGCGCGCAGCTGCGTGCTGCGCGTGGATGCGGCGGCGCACAGCCTGCTCCTGACCGGCGATATCGGCGTGGCGCAGGAGCTTGCGTTGATCGACAGGTTGCCGGCCGAGGCGCTGCGTGCCGACGTGCTGGTGGTGGCCCACCATGGCAGCGGCACCTCGTCCGGCGCAGCCTGGCTGGAGGCGGTGCGCCCGTCGGCGGCGGTGTTCCAGCTGGGTTATGCCAACCGCTATCGCCACCCGAGCGGCGAGGTGTGGGAGCGCTACGGCCGCGCGGGCGTCCTGCGCTACCGGACCGATGAAACCGGCGCGGTGACCATGGACACTGCGCCCGGGGGCTTTGCCTTGTCGATGTTCCGGCAGGCGCAGCCGCGCTACTGGCGGGCGCGACCGCCGGCGCCGCGTTAGAACACTATCGAGTCAGCTGGCCTTGCGGCGGCGCGTGCGGGTGGCGGGCGGCGCGGGCGGGGCTGGCTCGGCCACGACGGGCCTGGCGCGGTTTCGTGCCGGCGGTACTGGCCGGGCCGGCTCGGCACCGGCGATGCGCCGTTCGCGCAGATGCGCCTTGGCGCGCTGCAGGCGCGGCGCGACGGTGTCGGCGCGCGCCAGCGCCACGCCTGCGGCCAGGACGTCGCCCAGCACCAGGTGGCTGATGCGCGAGGTCATCGGCGTGTAGACCTCGCTGTCTTCCTCGACGTCGGAGAACACGCAGACGTCGGCCAGCCGCGCCAGCGGCGAGCCGCTATGGGTGATCGCGAGCACGCTGGCGCCGCTGCTGCGCGCAAGCGTGGCAGCGGTCAGCATGTCCCAGGTGCGGCCGCTGTTGGAGACCAGCACGGCCACGTCGCCACGGGCGAGCAGCGCGGCCGACATGCTGAATACGTGCGGGTCGGAATACGCAACCGTCGGCATGCCCAGGCGGAAGAACTTGTGCTGGATGTCCAGCGCGACGATGCCGGAGTTGCCGCAGCCGTAGAACTCGATACGGCGCGCGCCGGCGAGCAGCTGGATGCCATGCTCGATCTGGTCGGCCGACAGCGCGTTGCGCACGCTCATCAGCGTGGCAATGGTGCGGTCGAAGACCTTGCCGGCGATGTCCGCGGGGCGGTCGTCGGCCGCGACATCCTGGTGCACGAAGGGTGTGCCGCCGCCGACGTTCTGCGCGAACTGCAGCTTGAATTCGCGGAAGCCGTCGTAGCCCAGCGCCGCGCAGAAGCGCGCGATGGTGGGCTGCGACACGCCGGCGCGCTCGGCCAGCTCGGGCATCGACAGCCGGATCACGGCGGCGCCATGCCGGGCGACATAGTCGGCCAGGCGGCGTTCAGAAGGGCGGAGCGTGTCGTAGACGGCTAGGATTCGGTCGCGCATGGCGGCAGGGAGGCAGTGTCTGGGGTTGCGGATATGTAGAGATTCTACATCGGATGGCGCCGCATCTTGCCCGAAATGGTGCGTCGTCCGCCCTCGGGGTTTGCCATGATTCCGGGAATTTCTGCGCAATTGTGATGCATGAGCGGGTCGACGGCGTGCTCGCGCTCGGTATAATGGCGGTGATCTGTAGAAAATCTACAATCGATGGCGCGGTATTGCCGCGCCGCCACCAAGCCCACAAGGAACGTCTCCGCCATGCCTTCTGCCGTCCATGCCGAGCTTCTTGCCGTCACCGAGCGCATCGTTTCGCGCAGCCGCGCCAGCCGCGCCGCCTACCTTGCCCGCTGCGAGCGCGCCCAGGCTGAACTGGGGCCGCTGCGCGGCATGTCCTGCGCCAACCTGGCGCACGGCTTTGCCGCACTGCCGGCCAACGACAAGCTGAAGCTGCGCGTCGACCATGCTCCCAACCTGGGCATCGTCACCGCGTACAACGACATGCTGTCGGCGCACCAGCCGTACGAGCGCTACCCCGCCGTGATCCGCGAGGCCGCGCGCGCGGTGGACGCGGTGGCGCAGGTGGCGGGCGGCGTGCCGGCGATGTGCGACGGCATCACGCAGGGCAACCCGGGCATGGAGCTGTCGCTGTTCTCGCGCGATGCGATTGCGATGGGCACCGCGGTGGCGCTGTCGCACAACACCTTTGATGCGGCGCTGATGCTGGGCGTGTGCGACAAGATCGTGCCCGGCCTGCTGATGGGCGCGCTGCAGTTCGGCCACCTGCCGATGGTGTTCGTGCCGGCGGGCCCGATGGCCAGCGGGCTGCCCAACAAGGAGAAGGCGCGCGTGCGCCAGCTCTACGCCACCGGCCAGGTCGGGCGCGACGCGCTGCTCGAAGCCGAATGCCAGGCCTACCACGGCGCCGGCACCTGCACCTTCTACGGCACCGCCAACAGCAACCAGTTCCTGATGGAAATCATGGGCCTGCACCTGCCGGGCGCGGCCTTCGTGCACCCGGACAGCGGCCTGCGCGATGCGCTGACCGCGGCGGCCGCGCAACGCGCGATCGCCCTGCGCGCGCGCGGCGACGAATACCTGCCGCTGGCGCGCATTGTTGACGAACGCGCCATTGCCAACGCCATGGTCGGCCTGCTGGCGACCGGCGGCTCCACCAACCACACCATCCACCTGGTGGCGATGGCGCGCGCCGCGGGCATCGTCATCGACTGGAACGATTTCGACCTGCTGTCGCGCATCACGCCGCTGCTGGCGCGCGTCTACCCGAATGGCTCGGCCGATGTGAACCACTTCCATGCCGCGGGCGGCGCCGGTTTCGTCATCCGCGAACTGCTGCAGGCCGGCCTGCTGCACGAGGACGTGCAGACCGTGGCCGGCCCCGGGCTGGCCCGCTATGCGCAGGAACCGGTGATGACCGACGGCGTGCTGCGCTGGCGCGACGGCGCGGCGCACAGCGGCGACGCACAGGTGCTGGCGACGGCCGCGGAGCCTTTCTCGGCCGAGGGCGGGCTGCGGCTGATGCAGGGCAACCTGGGCCGCGGCGTGATCAAGGTCTCGGCGGTGGCGCCGGAGCACCGCGTGGTCGAAGCCCCGGTGCGGGTGTTCGATGCGCAAGAGGCGCTGCAGGCGGCCTTCGATGCGGGCGAGCTGACCGGCGACCTGGTCGCGGTCGTGCGTTTCCAGGGGCCGAATGCCAACGGCATGCCCGAGCTGCACCGCCTGACCCCGGTGCTGGGCGCGCTGCAGGACGCCGGCCACAAGGTGGCGCTGGTGACCGACGGCCGCATGTCCGGCGCGTCGGGCAAGGTGCCGGCGGTGATCCACGTCGGCCCCGAGGCGCTGGCCGGCGGCGCGCTCGCGCGCGTGCGCGACGGCGACCGCATCCGTGTCGATGCCGTTGCCGGCACGCTGCAGTGGCTGGGCGACGAAGGCGAATTCGCGGCGCGCGAGCTGGCTGCGGCGCCGGACGACGATTTCGCGCAATTCAGCCTGGGGCGCGGCCTGTTCGGCCTGTTCCGGCGCCACGCGCGCATCGCGGAAGAGGGCGGCAGCGCACTTGACCTGTCCGAGGCGGATGCCGGGGCCGGCGCAGGCGGGCGCCAACGTACCGCAGCGGCGCAAACCGTCGCACAATAGCCAGGCCTGAGGCCGATTTTCCCCTGAAGTTCCCTGCGGGGCGGCAGCGCCCCCGGGCGTCTTTGCGCCGCCGCAAGGACGTCCAGCTGGACCGACAAGGACAGACAAGGATGGCGACACCATCCGATACCAAGACCGACGGAGCAGACATGATCTATATCCTGATGGGCGTTTCCGGCAGCGGCAAGACCACGGTCGGCCAGTTGCTGGCGCAGCGACTGGGCTGCGGCTTCCATGACGCCGATGCATTCCACAGCGACGCCAACAAGGCCAAGATGCACGCCGGCGTCCCGCTGACCGACGAAGACCGCTGGCCGTGGCTGGCGGCCATGCGCGCAGCCATCGACGCGGCCCGGGCCGAAGGCCGCACCCATGTGTTCACCTGCTCGGCACTGCGCCAGGCCTACCGCGACCGGCTGACCCCGCCCGACGGCGGCGTGACCTTCGTCTTCATGAAGGGCGATGCATCGCTGATCGGCACGCGCCTGTCCGCGCGCACGGAACACTTCTTCAACCCCGACCTGCTGCAAAGCCAGTTCGATACGCTGGAAGAGCCCAGCGACGCGCTGGTGCTCGACATCCGCCAGTCGCCCGAGGCGCTGGTCGCCACCATCCTGCAGGCCACGGTGCCGCAGGGCGCCGCCGCGGCGCGCTGACCTGCTGACCTCGCCGACCGTTCCGGCCGGCCCCGTGCCCGTGCAGCCCGCAAGCGGCCGCCAGCCTGGCTGGCGGCCGTTTTTGCGTGCGCTGGCAGACATCTTGCTAGTTCACTTTCCGTGCCGGCCGGCACCCGCCAGCTTGCGGGTTTCGCCGGTACGGGTATGCTGAAAGGGCCAGTGACTCGACAGTATCGCCGTGAGCGTCCCGAACGGGCAGGCGCGGCGGGCTGGGGACAGGAAAGCCAGGGCAAAACCAGGGCAGCCGGTAGCGACCCCGAAGTCGCAGTGAAGCGGTAGCACCGGAAGCCCGCGACATGGAGGAACGGCCATCATGGCGGGGCGGTATTTCGACGAGATGCTGGACTGGCGCACGGACAGGGCGCAATGGGTTATCCAGGCGGGGCAGGCATTGCCTGAAGGCGCGGTGCGCGCGCATTACCGGCATTTCGCTGACTGGCTGGCGCGGCAGTCTGAAGGCACGATGGGCAACAAGCGCGCCGAGGCCGACCTGATCTTCCGGCGCGTGGGCATTACCTTTGCCGTCTACGGCGACAAGGATGAAGCCAACAGCGGCACCGAACGCACCATTCCGTTCGACGTGATCCCGCGCATCTTCCCGGCCAGCGAATGGGCGCTGCTGGAAAAAGGGCTGCGCCAGCGCGTGGCCGCGCTCAACCGCTTTGTCCACGATATCTACCACGGCCAGGACATCATCCGCGCCGGCGTGATCCCGCCCGACCAGATCTACAACAACGCCCAGTACCGGCCCGAGATGCTAGGCGTCAACGTGCCGCACGACATCTATGCGCACGTGGCCGGCATCGATGTGGTGCGCGCCGGCGAGGGCGAGTTCTACGTGCTGGAAGACAACCTGCGCGTGCCCTCGGGGGTGTCGTACATGCTGGAAAACCGCAAGATGATGATGCGGTTGTTCCCGGACCTGTTCGCGCGCAACCGCGTGGCGCCGGTGGCCCACTATCCTGACCTGTTGCTCGACATGCTGCGCGGGGTGTCGCCGCAGGCCATTGCCGATCCCACCGTGGTGGTGCTGACGCCGGGCATGTACAACTCGGCCTACTTCGAGCATGCCTTCCTGGCGCAGCAGATGGGCGTGGAACTGGTCGAAGGCAGCGATCTCTTCGTCGAGGACGACCACCTGTTCATGCGCACCACGCAGGGCCCGCAGCGCGTCGACGTGATCTACCGCCGCGTCGACGACGACTTCCTCGACCCGCTGGTGTTCCGCCACGACTCCTCGCTGGGCGCGGCCGGCCTGCTGTCGGTCTACCGCGCCGGCAACGTGACCATCTGCAACGCCATCGGCACGGGCGTGGCCGACGACAAGTCGATCTATCCGTACGTGCCCGACATGATCCGCTTCTACCTGGGCGAAGAGGCCATCCTCAGCAACGTGCCGACCTATATGTGCCGGCGCCCGGACGACCTGCAGTACGTGCTGGACCATATGGAAGAACTGGTGGTCAAGGAGACCCACGGCGCCGGCGGCTACGGCATGCTGGTCGGCCCGGCCGCCACGCGGGCCGAGATCGATGCCTTCCGCGAAGTGGTGAAGGCGCGCCCGGAGCAGTACATCGCGCAGCCGACGCTGGCGCTGTCGACCTGCCCGACCTATGTGGAGTCGGGCATCGCGCCGCGCCATATCGACCTGCGCCCGTTCGTGCTGTCGGGCAAGGAGGTGCGCATGGTGCCAGGCGGGCTGACCCGCGTGGCGCTGCGCGAAGGCTCGCTGGTGGTGAATTCCTCGCAAGGGGGCGGCACCAAGGACACCTGGGTGCTGGAACGATGAACGCGAACCACGTGATGACCGCCGCAACGACCGCCATGGCGACCGCCGCCACGCCAGGAGAGCCCACATGCTGAGCCGCACCGCCGACCACCTGTTCTGGATGGCCCGCTACACCGAGCGCGCGGAGAACACTGCGCGCATGCTCGACGTCAACTACCAGACCTCGCTCCTGCCGCAATCGGCCGAGGTGGCCGAGCAGGGCTGGTGGGCCATGCTCGATATCTCCGAGCTGACCGACGTCTTCGACCACAAGTACGGACTGCTGTCGCGCGACGATGTGATCGACTTCATGGTGCGCGACATGACCAACGCCTCGTCCATCATGAGCTGCCTGCGCGCGGCGCGCGAGAACGCGCGCGCGGTGCGCGGCTCGCTGACCACCGAGGTCTGGGAGACCGTCAACACCACCTGGCTGGAGGTGCAGCGCCTGATCGCCGACGGCGTGCTGAAGGAAGACCCGTCGGCGTTCTTTGAATGGGTCAAGTTCCGCTCGCACCTGGCGCGCGGGGTCCAGTTCGGCACCATGCTCAAGGACGATGCCTTCCACTTCATGCGGCTGGGCACATTCCTGGAGCGCGCCGACAACACCGCGCGGATCCTCGACGTCAAGTTCCAGGCATCGGGCAGCGACGAGAGCGATGCCAACCGCGACCAGAACGATTTCTATCACTGGGCCGCGGTGCTGCGCTCGGTATCGGGCTTCGAGGTCTACCGCAAGGTCTATCGCGCGGTCATTACGCCGCAGCGCGTGGCCGAGCTGCTGATCCTGCGGCCCGACATGCCGCGCTCGCTGGTGTCGAGCATGGACGAGGTGGTGGCCATCCTGCATACGGTGCGCAACCAGCAATCAGCGGAAACCGAGCGCCAGGCTGGTAAACTCCACGCCGACCTGAAGTACGCGCGCATCGACGATATTTTCGCGGTCGGCCTGCACGCGTACCTGACCAGCTTCCTGGAGCGCATCGGCGATCTCGGCAATGGCATCAGCCGGGACTTCCTCGTGCCGCTGCTGGCTGCCTGAAATGGGCCGCCGGCAGGCTCCATGTGCCGCCGCCGCGCCCTGATACCGTGAAATACAAGATCCACCACCATACTGTTTACCGCTACGCCGAGCCGGTGCGCCGCAGCGTGCACGAAGTGCGGCTCGAGCCGCGTTCGGGCCCGCTGCAGACGGTGCACCGCTGGCAACTGGTCGCGCCTGGCAATCCGTCGGCGGCGCGCGACGGCTTCGGCAATATCGTGCACAACTTCACGGTGGCCGGACCGACCGGCACCATTTCGATCGAAGCCAGCGGCGAGGTGGAAGTGCTGCCGCCGCATGGCGACCTCGACCGGGACGGCCACCATGCGTTCTGCGACGCTCCGCCCCCCGGCGAATCCCGGGTGTCGCCGCTGTACTTCCTCGGCAGCACGCCACTGACCTCGGCACCGCCGGAGATGCAGGCGTTTGCCGCACCGTTCCTGGCGGCCGGGCACGAGATTCCGGCGCTGCTGGCGCTGGCCCAGGGAATTGCGGAGCGGGTGCGCTACAAGCCCAACACCACCGACGTCGGCACCTCGGCGGCCGAAGCCTTCAGCCTGGGCAGCGGCGTGTGCCAGGACCAGGCGCAGGTGATGGTGGCGGCGTGCCGGGCGCTCGGTATCCCGGCACGCTATGTGAGCGGATACTTCTACGATCCGGCCGCGATCGAGATGGCCAGCCATGCCTGGGCCGACGTATGCCTGGACCCGGCGCGCGAGGTTTGGTGCAGCGTCGACATCACCCACGGCTGCCTGACCGACGAGCGTCATATACGCCTCGCGGTGGGGCGCGATTATGCGTCGGCTGCACCAGTCAGGGGCATCCTGGAAGGGGGTTCCGGCGAGACGCTTGAAGTCAATGTGAGTATCACGCCGCTTTTTACCTGATTAGGTGCCTGATTCCAGACAGGGGGCTGTGCCGCGATACCGGCGCTAGAATCCGGGGTATGCAGGCCATCGGCTGGCCACTTCCGGCCGCCGCAAAGCACACCAAAACAAGACCATGACTTACTGTGTAGCCATGCGGCTGGATGCCGGCCTGGTATTCCTGTCCGATTCCCGCACCAATGCGGGGGTAGATGCCATCTCCACGTCGCGCAAGATGACGGTGTTCGAAGAGCCCGGCGACCGCGTGATGGTGCTGATGACCGCCGGCAACCTGGCGATCAGCCAGTCGGTGCGCCAGATCCTGGCCGAGAACCATGACGAGAAGCGCTCGCTGTGGACCGCGCGCGACATGTTCGAGGCCGCTTCCATCGTCGGCGAGGCGGTGCGCCAGGTGCACAAGCGCGATGCGCATGCGCTGCGCGATGCCGGCATCGAATTCAATGTCAGCCTGATCTTCGGCGGCCAGGTGCGCGGTGAACGCGTGCGGCTGTTCAACATCTACGCGGCCGGCAATTTTGTCGAGGCCACGCCCGAGAACTGCTACTTCCAGATCGGCGAGGCCAAGTACGGCAAGCCCATCGTCGACCGCGTGGTGCACCCGTCGCTGCCGCTGGCCGAGGCGGCCAAATGCGCGCTGATCTCAATGGATTCGACGCTCAAGTCGAATATCTCGGTCGGCCTGCCGCTGGACCTGCTGGTCTATGAGGCCGATACGCTGTGCGTGACGCGCTTCGTCAACATCGACGAGCGCAACGCCTACTTCCGCATGATCCGCGACACCTGGGGGCAGCGCCTGCGCCAGGTCTTCGGCGAGATCCACAATCCCGAGTGGGATCCCGGCGCGCCCGCCGAATTCTCGCTGGCGCGTCCCGGCGAGGCCGACCGCTGGGGCCAGCCGGTGCGCGCCAAGCGCAATCCGTCGCGTACCCAGGACTGAGGGCCGGGCGAGGAAACAAGCGATGCGCGAGATCATTCATTTTTCGCATGCCAACGGCTTTCCGGTGACCACCTACCGCAAGCTGTTCGGCGAACTGGACGGCGACTTCGAATTCCGCGCCGTGGACCGCTACGGGCACAAGCCTGAATTCCCGGTGACGCGCGGCTGGCCGCACCTGGTGGAGGAGCTGCTCGGTGAGATCGACCGCCAGTACCACGAGCCGGTGTGGCTGGTGGGCCATTCGCTGGGCGGCTTCCTGTCGCTGATGGCGGCGCTGCGGCGCCCGGAGCGCGTGCGCGGCGTGGTGATGCTGGATTCGCCGATCATTGCCGGCTGGCGCGCGTCGCTGCTGAAGACCGCCCAGATGTTCGGCATGGACGAAAAGCCCGGCCCGGCGGCGGTGACCAAAAACCGGCGCACCCACTGGCCGGACGCCGAGGCGGTCTGGGAACACTTCCGCGCCAAGCCCAACTTCGCGGTGTGGGACCAGGAGGTGCTGCGCGACTACGCCATCCACGGCACCGAGCCGACCGGCAAGGACAACGAGCGGCGGCTGCGCTTTGACCGCGAGGTCGAATACTGGATCTACCGCACGCTGCCGACCAGCCTGGGGCGCAAGGTGGCGCGCGGCGCTCCGGTGCCGGTCGGCTTTGTCGCCGGCACGCGTTCGCGCGAGGTGCGCCAGTGCGGGCTGGGTGCCACCCGCAAGCTGGTCGGCCCGAACCTGCGCTTTATCGAGGGCGGCCACCTGTACCCGATGGAGCGGCCGCAGGAGACGGCGCAGCTGGTGCGCGACCTGATCGGCGCGATGCGCCGCGAGGGGCGCTGAGGCGGGGTGCGGCGCATGCGCCGCAACGCACCGGGAAAGCCTGTTGCAGCCCCGCCGAGGAGGGGGGCTGTCACAATTTCCGGGTCGGCGGGAATCGGGCTCTCATGTATAATCCCGATTTCCCCGGCAAGCTCGGTTTATGACCAAATTCGTCTTCGTCACCGGTGGCGTCGTCTCTTCTCTCGGCAAGGGCATCGCTGCTGCCTCGCTCGCGGCCATTCTTGAGTCGCGCGGCCTCAAAGTCACCCTCCTCAAGCTAGATCCCTACATCAACGTCGATCCCGGCACGATGAGCCCTTTCCAGCATGGCGAGGTGTTTGTCACGGAAGACGGTGCTGAAACCGACCTGGATCTCGGCCACTACGAGCGTTTCGTCTCGGCCAAGATGCGCAAGTCGAACAACTTCACCACCGGCCAGATCTACGAATCGGTGATCCGCAAGGAGCGCCGCGGCGAATACCTGGGCAAGACCGTGCAGGTGATCCCGCATATCACCAACGAGATCCAGGCTTTCGTCGAGAAGGGCGCCGCGGCGTCGCACGACGGCAAGGCCGACGTGGCGCTGGTCGAAATCGGCGGCACCGTGGGTGACATCGAATCGCTGCCGTTCCTGGAAGCCGCGCGCCAGATGAGCCTGCGCATGGGCCGCAACCACTGCGCCTTCGTGCACCTGACGCTGGTGCCGTTCATTGCCAGCGCCGGCGAGCTCAAGACCAAGCCGACCCAGCACTCGGTGCAGAAGCTGCGCGAAATCGGCATCTCGCCGACCGCGCTGCTGTGCCGCGCCGACCGCCCGATCCCTGACGACGAGCGCGCCAAGATTTCGCTGTTCGCCAATATCCCGCAAGACGCCGTGATTTCGGTGTGGGATGCGGACAGCATCTACAAGATCCCGCAGATGCTCAACGAGCAGGGCCTGGACCGTCTGATCTGCGAGGAGCTGCGCCTGGATCCCAAGCCGGCCGACCTGTCGATGTGGCAGAAGCTGGTCAATGCCCAGGAAAATCCCGAGCACGAGATCACCATCGGCATGGTCGGCAAGTACGTCGACCTGACCGAGTCGTACAAGTCGCTGATCGAGGCGCTGCGCCACGCCGGCATGCACACCGCCACGCGCGTCAACATCGAGTACATCGATTCCGAGGAACTGGAATCGGGCCACCTCGAAGTGCTGGCCCCCCTCGACGCCATCCTGGTGCCGGGCGGCTTCGGCAAGCGCGGCACGGAAGGCAAGATCCGCGCGATCCAGTACGCCCGCGAGAACAAGATCCCGTACCTGGGCATCTGCCTGGGCATGCAGCTGGCCGTGATCGAGTTTGCCCGCCACCTGGCCGGCATGACCGATGCCAACTCGACCGAGTTCAACCTGGAAACCGAACACCCCGTGGTCGCGCTGATCACCGAGTGGGTCGACCGCGAAGGCAAGGTCGAGCAGCGCTCGGCCGATTCCGACCTGGGCGGCACCATGCGCCTGGGCGCCCAGCGCGTGCCGGTCAAGGAAGGCACCAAGGCCGCGACGATCTACGGTGCCGAGGTCAACGAACGCCACCGTCACCGCTACGAGGTCAACAACCACTACGTGCCGACGCTGGAAAAGGCCGGCATGGTGATCTCGGCGCGCACGCCGACCGAGAACCTGCCGGAAATGATGGAGCTGCCCGAGTCGATGCACCCTTGGTTCGTCGGCGTGCAGTTCCACCCGGAATTCACCTCGACGCCGCGCGACGGCCACCCGCTGTTCAAGGCCTACGTCGAAGCCGCGCTGGCCAGCCAGCAGCGCAAGGGCGCGTAAGCCCCGGCGGCAAGCAGGAGAGACAGTCATGAAACTCTGTGGATTCGAGGCCGGCCTCGACCAGCCGTTCTTCCTGATCGCGGGTCCGTGCGTGATCGAGTCGGAGCAGATGGCGCTGGATACGGCCGGCGAGCTCAAGGCGATCACCGCTGAACTGGGCATCCCGTTCATCTACAAGTCGTCGTTCGACAAGGCCAACCGGTCTTCGGGCAAGTCGTTCCGCGGCCTGGGGATGGAGAAGGGCCTGGAGATCCTGGCGACGGTCAAGCGCGAGATCGGCGTGCCGGTGCTGACCGACATCCACGAGATCGACGAGATCAAGCCCGTCGCCGCCGTGGTCGACGTGCTGCAGACGCCGGCCTTCCTGTGCCGCCAGACCGATTTCATCCGTGCCTGCGCCCAGAGCGGCAAGCCGGTGAATATCAAGAAGGGCCAGTTCCTGGCGCCGCACGACATGAAGAACGTGATCGACAAGGCGCGCGACGCCGCGCGCGAAGCCGGTCTGCCTGACGATGTCTTCATGGCCTGCGAGCGTGGTGTCTCGTTCGGCTACAACAATCTTGTGTCCGACATGCGCTCGCTGGCGATCATGCGCGAGACCGGTGCCCCGGTGGTGTTCGACGCCACCCACTCGGTGCAGCTGCCGGGCGGCCAGGGCACCAGCTCGGGCGGCCAGCGCGAGTTCGTGCCGGTGCTGTCGCGCGCCGCCGTCGCCACCGGCATCGCGGGCCTGTTCATGGAAACGCACCCGGACCCGAGCAAGGCCATGTCCGATGGCCCCAACGCGGTGCCGCTGTCGCGCATGAAGGAACTGCTGGCCGTGCTCAAGGACCTGGACACGCTGGTCAAGCGCGCCGGCTTCCTGGAAGACAACTTCGGCTGGCCGGCCTGCGCCTGAGCCGGCCCGGTTTTGTCACCACCGCAATGCCGGTGGTGACAAACCATATCGAAAGACAATACAAAAAATCGGGAGATTCTCCATGGCCGCGGGCTTTATCATCGCCTACGTCGACGTGACCGACCCCCAGCAGTACGAGGAATACAAGGTGCTCTCGAGCAAGGCCATGCAGATCCATGGCGCCGAGGTACTCGTGCGCGGCGGCAAGACCGAGCCGCTGGAAGGCGAGTGGGCGCCGGCCCGCGTCGTGGTGCTGAAATTCCCCAGCTATGAAGCCGCCAAGTCGTTCCACGACGGCGAAGCCTATCGCGCCGCCCGCAAGGCGCGCGAGCACGCGGCAAAGATGAACATGATCGTGGTGGAAGGCGCTGCCTGAGGGTTGTCGGGCAGTTTGACATGCGCCTGACACGGGCACAGGTTGAAGTAATCAGCAGCAGCAAGAATCAACAGTCAGAGAGGAATTCATGAGTGCAATCGTAGATATCATCGGTCGCGAGGTTCTCGACTCGCGCGGCAACCCCACCGTCGAATGCGACGTGCTGCTGGAATCCGGCGTGATGGGCCGTGCGGCAGTGCCGTCGGGCGCGTCGACCGGTTCGCGCGAAGCCATCGAGCTGCGTGACGGCGACAAGAGCCGCTACCTGGGCAAGGGCGTGCTGAAGGCTGTCGAGCACATCAACACCGAAATCTCCGAAGCCATCATGGGCCTGGATGCCTCCGAGCAGGCCTTCCTGGACCGCACCCTGATCGACCTCGACGGCACCGAGAACAAGGGCCGCCTGGGCGCCAACGCCATGCTGGCCGTGTCGATGGCCGTGGCCAAGGCCGCCGCTGAAGAAGCCGGCCTGCCGCTGTACCGCTACTTCGGCGGTTCGGGCGCGATGCAGCTGCCGGTGCCGATGATGAACATCGTCAACGGCGGCGCGCACGCCAACAACAGCCTGGACATCCAGGAATTCATGGTCATGCCGGTGTCGCAGACCAGCTTCCGCGAAGCGCTGCGTTGCGGTGCCGAGATCTTCCACGCGCTGAAGAAGATCCTGGCCGACAAGGGCATGTCCACCGCGGTGGGCGACGAGGGCGGCTTCGCCCCGAACTTCTCGTCCAACGAGGAATGCCTGAACACCATCGTGCAGGCCATCGAGAAGGCCGGCTACCGCGCCGGTGAAGACGTGCTGCTGGCGCTGGACTGCGCCGCCAGCGAGTTCTACCACGAAGGCGAAGGCGTGTACCAGCTGGAGGGCGAAGGCCTGAAGCTGTCGTCGACCCAGTTCGCCGACTACCTGGCCAGCCTGTGCGACAAGTTCCCGATCGTGTCGATCGAGGACGGCATGGCCGAAGGCGACTGGGACGGCTGGAAGACGCTGACCGAGAAGCTGGCCAAGCGCGTGCAGCTGGTGGGCGACGACCTGTTCGTCACCAACACCAAGATCCTGAAGGAAGGCATCGAGAAGGGCATCGGCAACTCGATCCTGATCAAGATCAACCAGATCGGCACGCTGACCGAAACCTTTGCTGCCATCGAGATGGCCAAGCGCGCCGGCTACACCGCCGTGATCTCGCACCGCTCGGGCGAAACCGAAGACAGCACCATTGCCGACATCGCCGTGGGCACCAACGCCGGCCAGATCAAGACCGGCTCGCTGTCGCGCTCGGACCGCATGGCCAAGTACAACCAGCTGCTGCGCATCGAGGAAGACCTGGGCGATATCGCCAGCTACCCGGGCAAGGGCGCGTTCTACAACCTGCGCTGACACCTTGCCCCGCCGTTCCCGCTTGCACGGGAGCGGCAGCAAGCGGATGGAATGGCGGCGGCCAGGGATTTCCTGGCCGCCGCCGTTTTTGTATCGAAATCTGCCTGGCAATTGCCTTCTAGGCTGAGTTCGCAGATCATTGTGCGGAATTTCCTGTCCGCCATCTTTCATGCGCCTGATCTCGCTGCTGTTGTTCGTGCTGTTGCTTGCCATCCAGTACCCACTCTGGCTGGGCAA
>NZ_JBYSZI010000093.1:0-16653 GCF_058787075.1 Cupriavidus sp. FW305-46 | reverse complement strand
GACTGGATCGGCGTGCAGGCGCCGGCGTGGGCGCTGCCCGCCAGCATCGCGGGCAAGGCCACGCCGGTCCGGATGCTGCCGGGGCCTGAATATGAAGACTTCGACGCGGCCTCGCAGGCCGCGCTGTGGCAGGCCGACTGGACCGTCACGCCCAACAGCAACCGCATGGGGCTGCGCCTGAACGGGCCCGCGCTGGCGCGGCGCGCCGAGCGCAGCGCCGACCTGCTCTCGCATGGCGTGGTGCCGGGCGTGATGCAGGTGCCGCCGGGCGGCCAGCCGATCGCGCTGATGGCCGATGCGCAGACCACCGGCGGCTATCCCAAGATCGGCGTGGTGATCGGCGCGGACCTGTGGCGGCTGGCGCAGGTGCCGCTGGGTGCGCCGGTGCGTTTCGTGCAGGTGACGCTGGCGCAGGCAGAGGCGGCGCAGGCCGAGCTGGAGCGCTACCTGCGCCAGATCGACCAGGCGCTGCGGTGGCAGGGCGATGGCATGCCCATCGCCGCGCGGCGGCGCGCACGCACGCGCGTGGCGGCATAGGCGCGCACGCGCAACATCAATCGGGCGACGCAGTGCGCCGCACAGGAGAATGGCAATGCAGATCGATTTGAACGCTGACCTTGGCGAAGGCTGTGCCAACGACGAGGCGCTGCTGGCGCTGATCAGTTCGGCCAATATCGCATGCGGCTGGCACGCGGGCGACGCGGCCACCATGCTGCAGACGGTGAAGTGGGCGCTGGAGCGCGGCGTGGCGATCGGGGCGCACCCGAGCTACCCGGACCGCGAGAACTTCGGCCGCACCGAGATGCAGCGCGACCCGGAACACGTCTACGCCGACGTGCTGTACCAGATCGGCGCGCTCGACGCGATCGTGCGCGCGCAGGGCGGCGAGCTGCATCACGTCAAGCCGCATGGCGCGCTGTACAACCAGGCCGTGCGCGACCCCGCGCTGGCCCGCGCCATCGTGCGCGCGGTGCGCGACTTCGATGCCGACCTGGTGTTCTTCGGCCTGGCCGGCAGCCAGATGATCGATATCGCCAAAGAGGCCGGCCTGCGCGTCAAGCAGGAGGTCTTTGCCGACCGCGGCTACAACCCCGACGGCACGCTGGTCAAGCGCGGCACGCCGGGCGCGCTGCATGAGGACGAGGAAGTCGCCCTGAACCAGACCCTGACCATGGTGCGCGAGAAACGCGTGCGCGCCATCGACGGCACCTGGGTACCGATTCAAGCCGAAACCGTGTGTCTGCACGGCGACGGCGCCCACGCGCTGGCCTTTGCGCGGCGCATCCGGGAACGGCTGGGCGCGGAAGGCATCGCGGTCCGCGCCGGCGACTGAGCACTCCGTCTCAACCGCCAGCATCCACTGCGGCCGGCGCCGTCGTGCGCTGACACGGCTGCCGTCCGCTCGCCCCCGTCACATTCGTTTGGTGTCTCTTATGGAACAGGCAGTCAATCTCTGGCCCCTTGTCGGGGTCGGCGTCATCATCATCGGCTTCGTGCTGCGCTTCAATCCCATGCTGGTGGTGGTGCTCGCCGCGCTGGCCACGGGGCTGGCCGCGCCGATGCCGCTGATGCAGATCTTCTCGGCGATCGGCACCGCCTTCGTCAAGGCGCGCAACCTGCCGCTGATCATCCTGCTGCCGCTGGCCGTGATCGGCCTGCTGGAGCGGCACGGGCTGCGCGAGCATGCGCAGGCATGGATCGCGCGCATTGCCTCGGCCACGGTTGGCCGCCTGCTGATCGTCTACCTGGGCGTGCGCGAGCTGACCGCCGCGATCGGCCTGACCAGCCTGGGCGGGCACCCGCAGATGGTGCGCCCGCTGCTGGCGCCGATGGCCGAGGGTGCGGCCGAGAACCGCTTCGGCCACCTGCCCGAGCCGGTGCGCCAGCGCGTGCTGGCGTTCTGCGCCGCCACCGACAATGTCGGCCTGTTCTTTGGCGAGGACATCTTCGTGGCCTTCGGCGCGATCGCGCTGATGCATACCTTCCTGCTGTCGTCGAACATCGACGTGGAGCCGCTGCATATTGCCGTGTGGGGCATCCCCACGGCGATCTGCGCCTTCCTGATCCACGCCGTGCGCCTGAAGCGCCTGGACCGCTGGCTCGAGCGCGAACTGGGCGGCAAGGCCGCCGCGGCCGCCGTGCCTGCCAAGAGCGCGGAGTAAGGAGCCCGCCATGATCGTTTCCATCGAATATCTCTACTGGCTCGCCGGCCTGGTGCTGGCGATCACCGCGCTGATGACCTTCGCCGACCGCGAGCATCCGCGCCGCCTCAGCACCGGCCTGTTCTGGCTGCTGTACGCGATCGTGTTCCTGATTGGCGACCGGCTGCCGCCGGCCGCGGTCGGCATCGGCGCGGTGGTGATGGCGCTGATTGCGGGCTTCGGCGGCGTCGGCCACGGCAAGCACCACAGCCTGCCCGAGGAAGAACGCCGCGCCAGTGCGCGCCGCCTGGGCAACAAGCTGTTCATCCCGGCGCTGCTGATCCCGCTGGTGACGGTGATCGGCACCATGCTGTTCAAGGACGTCAAGATCGCCGGCCTGCCGCTGCTCGATCCCAAGAACGTGACCTTTGTCTCGCTGGGGATCGGCTGCCTGATCTCGCTGGCGGTGGTGTGCTGGCTCACGCGCGACACCGTGGCGCAGGGCCTGCGCGAGTCGCGCCGGCTGACCGAGTCGCTGGGCTGGGCGCTGGTGCTGCCGCAGATGCTGGCGATGCTGGGCCTGGTGTTCGCCGACGCGGGCGTGGGCAAGGCCGTGGCGCACCTGTCCACCGCCTATATCAACATGGACTACAAGCTGGTGGCGGTGGCGGTCTATTGCGTCGGCATGGCGCTGTTCACCGTGATCATGGGCAACGGCTTCGCGGCCTTCCCGGTGATGACCGGCGGCGTGGGCGTGCCGATCCTGGTCGGCATGTTCGGCGGCAACCCGGCGGTGATGGCGGCGATCGGCATGTTCTCGGGCTATTGCGGTACGCTGATGACGCCGATGGCGGCCAACTTCAATATCGTGCCGGCGGCGCTGCTGGAACTCGACGACAAGAACGCCGTGATCCGCGCGCAGGTGCCGACCGCGCTGGCGATCCTGGTGGCCAATATCGCGCTGCTGTACTTCCTGATGTAACCGCGGAGCCCTGCCATGCGTACTGTGCTGCTGACCGGCTTCGAGCCGTTCGAGAATGAACCGATCAATCCCTCATGGGAGGCCGTGCGCGTGCTCGACGGCGAGCGCGTGGGCGACGCGGTGATCGTGGCGCGGCAGCTGCCGTGCGTGTTCGGCGCGGCGATCGATACCATCGGCGAGCTGGTCGACGTGCTGGGGCCCGCGCTGGTGATTGCCGTGGGCCAGGCCGGCGGGCGCGCCGAAATGTCGGTGGAGCGCGTGGCGATCAATGTCGACGATGCGCGCATTGCCGACAACGCCGGCGCCCAGCCGATCGATACCGCCATCGTCGCGGGCGGCCCGGCCGCCTACTTTGCCACGCTGCCGATCAAGGCGATGGTGCGCGACATGCGCGCGGCGGGCGTGCCGGCCTCGGTGTCGCAGACCGCCGGCACCTTCGTCTGCAACCATGTCTTCTATGGGCTGATGCACCGGCTGGCGCAGCAGCCGGATGGCGACGTGCGCGGTGGCTTTATCCATATCCCCTACCTGCCCGAGCAGGCGGCGCGCCATCCGGGCCAGCCCAGCCTGGCGCAGGAAACGCTGGTGAAGGGATTGCGCGCGGCGGTGGCGGCGGCGCTGTCGACCCGCGCCGATGTGCGCGAGCAAGGCGGGCAACTGCATTAGTGCCTATTCCTGCGTACCGGCCGCGGCCGCCTCACGGCGCGCCGCGGCTTTTTTCATGGCATGGCGGCGCAGGCTGACCTGTTCGAAGCGCCAGGTCACATAGCAGAACGCCAGGAATGGCCACAGCCAGCCCAGCCATTGCGCCAGGCTGTTGAAGTGGATGAAGCGGCCCATGCGCCAGCCTTGCTCCGAGATCCACGCATAGGGGTTGGATGGCAGCACATTGGTCAGCACCACCAGCACGATCAGCGCCACCATTGCCAGCACCGCGCGCAGCCAGCGCGGCAGGTACAGCAGCAGCGCCAGCACCAGCGAGCTGGTCAGCAGGGCAAAGCGGCCGCCCTCGGACAGCCAGACAAAGGCGCTCTCGGACGGAAACTGCAGTTCGGCCGCGGTGGCCTTGAGCAGCAGCGCCGCGGCCAGCAGGCCGGCCAGGATGCGCAGCATCGGCGCGCTGCGGCGCATCGCGATCGAGGCGAACAGGCCGGTGCCGACCCAGCTGCTGGCGGTCACCAGCGATTCCAGCAACTGCTGGCTCTGCATGTCCTCGGGCCGCAGGCCGATATGGTCCTGCCAGGCCTCAAGCTGCGGGAACACCATCTGCAGCGCCTGCATCGGCCAGGACTCCGGGTCGGTCAGCCATTCGCGCACGATGCCGCCCATGCCGAACAGGTGTTCTTGCGGAAACACCTGCGCAAACGGCCACAGCAGCAGCAGGATGATGGCAAAGCTGGCGTGCGGCTCGAACCACGCATGGCGCAGGCGGGTCAGGCGCCCGTCGTCGATCAGGGCCCGGGTGAACGGCGCCACCACCGCGCCTCCCAGCAGCGCGCCCAGCGCATTGGTGATCAGGTCGATATTGGAAGAGATGCGGCTTGGCAGCCAGGTCTGGAAGGCCTCCATGCAGGCCGCCAGCAGCGTCCCGGCCACCAGCGCCACCAGCGTGGCGCGCCCGCCCGACATGCGCGGATGCAGCGACAGCACCACCAGCGCGCCGAACGGGAAGTACCCCAGCACATTGGTCAGCAGATCGAAGTCGGTGATGTAGCGCGGCTTGGGCGCGCTCAGGAAGGCAAACGGCGAAACGCCGTTGTCGACCCAGCCCGAGAACGGGTACAGGCTGGCGTACACGACCAGCAGCGTGAAGCAAATCAGCCCCACCCGGGCCAGCGGCGAGTGCTGCGGGCCGGAGGCTTCCGGCGTTGACTGAGCCGCCGGGGGCGGCGCGGAGGGCGGCGGGGGAGCCGGCTCCATGGCATTTCTCCTTGCGTGTCTACTTTAGCTGCAGCGTGCCGATCCAGTCGAGCAGCGCCGCGATCACCGCGTCGCTGGCCTCGGCCAGGGCCTTGACGCCGCCGGCGCCATCGGCGCTGGCAGCGGGCCGGCGTGCCTCGAAGGTCTGCTGGCCGAGCATGCCATGCTGGAACACCGTGGCGCGCAGCCGCACCACGCCTTCGCTGGTGGTGGCGCTGTCGAACACCTGGTCGAACTCGATCAGGTCCACCTTCAGCGCCGGCACGCTGCTGTCGCCGAACCAGCTCAGCGTGCCGCGCGCGGCCACGGCCTCGCGCAGCCGCTCGTCGAACAGGCGCGTGGGCGACATCACCCAGCGCTGCGTGGCGTAGGCCTGCAGGCGCTGCGCCTGCGCATACTGCAGCCGGTAGAAGAGGGCGTTGCCATCCAGCCAGTTGGGCCCGTCGGTCTGCGCCACGCGCAGTTTGGGCAGCCGCGCCGGCGCAGGGTTCCCGTTGCCGGGTGGGGTGGCGGCCGGCGGGCCGAGGTCGTAGGTGACGGTGGGGTCGTTGCCGCGCGTCAGCGCGCAGCCTGACAGCGCCAGCCCCGCGGCGGCCAGCAGCAGGGCGGCCTGGAGGCGGGAGCGCGCGGATCGGAGCAAGCGTGGCATCTCGGTCGCAGGGTTCACGGCGGTATCTCGCGGTTGGCGGTATCGGGTGAGGGGCGGCATGCGGGCCGCGCTACGGTGCGCTGAAGCCCGGCTCGCCCGGACCCGGCGCGGGCGCGGGCGCGCCGAACAGCACGCTGCTCGGGCTTTCGTTGAACTGGCCGGCGGCGCGCTCGAAGGTGCGCGCGGTCTGGCGCGCGTCGCGGGCCAGGCCATTGAGCTGCGGCAGGGTCTCTTCGCTGAAGGTGCCCGCCGCGGACTGCACCGACGAGGCCGCGCCCTGCAGGTCGCGGCCGACGCTGTCGACGGTGCGCATCACCGTGCCGTTGGGGTTGGCCAGCTCCTGCGTCAGGCGCCGGGTCGATTCCAGCGTGGCGTTCAGGTTCTCGGTCACCTTCGGCAGCCGGTTGGCGGCCGGGCCCAGCGAATCGGACAGCCGCGAGTAGTCCTCGGCGGTCTTGCGCACCGAGCGGATCGCGGCCATCAGTTCGGCGCGGTTGGCGCCCTGGAACATGTCGTTGAGCGAGGCCATCAGCGTTTCAGTCTGGGTTAGCAGCGAATCGCCGCGCTTTTCCAGCTCTTCGAAGAAGCCGGGGCGCATGGCGATGCGCGCCACCGCCTTGGGCGAGGTCGGCAGCGGCGGCGAGGCCGTGGCGCCGTCGTGCGTAGCGCTGTCGTCCAGCTGCACGTAGGCGATTCCGGTCACGCCCTGGAAGCCCAGCGTGCCATAGGTGGTGCGCGTGATCGGCGTGTCCTTGTTGACGTTGACGCGCACAATGATCTGGCCCGGCACCTGCGGGTCGAACTTGATCGACTCGACCTTGCCCACCGCAAGCCCGCGGTATTTCACATCGCCCTGCGGCTGCAGACCGTTGACGGTGGAGCGTGTGATCAGGTCATACGGCACGCGCACCGCGTGGTCGGTGCTGAACCAGAAGATCGCGAACAGCACCAGCACGGCCAGGCCGATGGTGAACACGCCGGCAAGGAATGCGTGTGACTTGTTTTCCATCATGCTTCTCCAGGGGGCGGCGCATCCGGCTGCGCGTGCAGCTGCAGCGCCTGCATGGCGCGCTGGGCGCGCTCGCCCAGGAAATACTCGCGGATGAAGGGGTGGTCCACCTTCACCACTTCAGGGATCGGCGCCGCGGCGATCACCTTGTGGTCGGCCAGCACCGCGACGCGGTCGGACAACGCCACCAGCGTGTCCAGGTCGTGCGTGATCATCACCACGGTCAGGCCCAGTTCGCGGCGCAGTTCGCGGATCAGCGCCACGTAGTCGTCCGAGGCCATCGGGTCCAGCCCGGCGGTGGGCTCGTCCAGGAACAGCAGCTCGGGCTCCAGCGCCAGCGCGCGCGCCAGCGCCACGCGCTTGATCATGCCGCCGGACAGGTCCGACGGCATCTTGTCGGCATCGCGCGCCGACAGGCCCACCAACTGCAGCTTGAGCAGCGCGGCCTGGCAGATCAGGTTGTCGGGCAGCGCGCGCAGCTCACGCAGCGGCAGCGCGATATTGTCGATCACCGACAGCGCCGAGAACAGTGCGCCGCGCTGGAACTGCAGCCCCCAGCGGTTGCGCAGCGCCTGCAGCTGCGCCGGGCGCAGCCGGGTCGGGTCCTCGCCGAACACCTTGATGCTGCCCGAGGTGGGCCGCTCCAGCCCCACGATCTGGCGCAGCAGCACGGTCTTGCCGCTGCCGGACCCGCCCACGATCGACAGCACCTCGTCGCGGTAGACGTCCAGGTTCACGTGGTCATGCACCATGGCCTTGCCGAAGCGCTTGACCAGGTTGCGCACCTCGATGACCGGGGTGCGGTCCTTTTGGACCTTCCCGTCCTGGGTGGCGGTAGCTGGCGCGGCGCTCACAGGCCCACGTCCTTGAACAGGACGGCGAAGACCGCGTCGGCCAGGATCACGATGGTGATCGCGGTCACCACTGAGGCGGTGGTGCCTTCGCCCAGGCTTTGCGTATTGGGCTTGATGCGCAGCCCGAAGTGGCATGCCGTCAGGGCGATCAGGATGCCGAACACCACGCCCTTGCCCAGGCCCAGCCACAGGTTGGCTACCGGCACCGCATCGGGCAGCTCGCGCAGGAAGAAGGTGGCACTGATGCCCAACTGCATGCGCGCGGCCAGCATGCCACCGGCCAGCGCCATCACGTCGGTCCACGCCACCAGCAGCGGCATGGCGATGGCCAGCGCGATCACGCGCGGCATGATCAGCCGGAAGCCGTGCGAGATGCCCATCACGCGCATCGCGTCGAGCTCCTCGGTCACGCGCATCACGCCGATCTGCGCAGTGATGGCTGAACCCGAGCGCCCCGCGATCAGGATCGCCGCCAGCACCGGGCCCAGCTCGCGGATCACCGCCATGCCCAGGATGTTGACGATAAAGGTGCTGGCGCCGAAGGTGCGCAGCTGGTTGGCCGACAGGTAGGACAGCACGATGCCGATCAGGAAGCCGACCAGCGCGGTGATGCCCAGCGCCTTGTAGCCCACGTTGTAGATATTGGCCGAGATCTCGCGCCATGGGCCGCGCTGCGGCACACCCGCAAAGCGCAGCAGATCGAAAGCGAGCTGGCCCAGCATGGTGATGCCGCTGCGCAGCTGCGCGCCGAACGACAGCACGTTGGCGCCGAACAGCGTGATCGGGTTGAAGCGGTCCACCATGTGCTTCTTCCAGCCCTCGTCGTGCACCGCGGCGATGCGCTCGAATACGCGGCGCTGGCCGTCGGTGGCATCCAGCTGCTGCGGCAGCTGGCCGTTCCAGGCCTGCCACAGCAGATGCGCGCCGATGTGGTCCAGCCGCTCGACGTCTGCCAGCGACCACTGCGCGCCGTCCTGCGCCTGCGCCAGCTCGCGCAGTTGCGCGCGCAGCTGCCGCGCCTGGCGGCAGCCGGCCAGGGCGAGCGCGGTCCAGTCGCCACGCAGCGCTACGCTGACGGTTCCGTCCCCGCGCGTGATATGGAAGTCTGGCGTCGTCTGGCGTTCCAAGGGCATGCGATGTGATGGCCGAGTCTCGATTCTAAGCCACCCGCCCCGCTGACGCGACCGCGCCGTGCCGAGGCGGCGGCGCGGCTACAATGCGGCATCTGCCGCAGGCAGCCGGGCCGCACCCCGTCCCCGCCTGTGTTTTCTACGATCGCCATCGATCCCAACCCTTTGCCGCGCATGTCCGCCGTTCCTCCGACTCCATCCGACCCTTCCGCCCCATCCGGCGCCAACTGGCGCATCGATGCCGGCGCGCTGCGCGGCATGCTGTCGCCCGCGCTGAGCGACTGGACGCTGGAGCTGGTGGAGCAAACCGGCTCCACCAATGCCGACCTGACCGCGGCCTGCCGCCAGGCGCCGTGGACCGACGCCGCCAGGCTGCGCCTGGCTTACCGCCAGACCGCCGGGCGCGGGCGCCAGGGCCGGCCGTGGCAGGGGCAGGCAGGCATGACCTTCTCGGTGGCACTGCCGCTGGCGCTGGCGCCGGCGCAACTGAGCGGCCTGAGCCTGGCCGTGGGCCTGGCGCTGGCCGAGGCCCTGGGCGATGTCGATGCGCGACTCGGCGCACGGATCGGGCTGAAATGGCCCAACGACCTCCAGATCGATGGCCGCAAGCTGGCCGGCATCCTGATCGAGTCGGTGCCCGCCGGGCCGCAGCGGGTCTGGGCTGTGATCGGCATCGGCCTGAACCTGGTGCGCGACGCGCAGATGGAGGCGGCGCTGGGCCGCGAGCTGGCTGGCGTGGCCGAGGCCATGCCCGGCTTCGACGCGCAGCGCGATGCCCCGCGCCTGCTGGCCGCGCTGCTGGAACGGCTGGCGGCCATGCGCACCGCGTTCCTGGCGCACGGTTTCGGGCCGATGGCGCGGCGCTGGTCCGCGGCCGATGCCTACCGCGACCAGCCGGTGCGGCTGCTGCACGAGGGCAAGGTGATCGCCGAAGGCATGGCGCGCGGCGTCGACGAGGCTGGCCACCTGCTGCTGGAAACGCCGGCGGGGCTCGAGCGCATCGCCAGCGGCGAGCTGTCGCTGCGGCCCGCGCCGGGGCTGGGAGACAGCGCATGAGCGCGCCGCGTCTGCTGATCGATATCGGCAATACCCGCCTCAAGTGGGCCTGGTGCGAAGCTGGTGCGGCGCTGCCCGCCACCGGCGCGCTGCCCACGCCGTGGCAGCACGGCGGCGCGGTTACCCATGCCGACGCCGGCGCACTGCAGGCGCTGGCCGCTGACCTGCGCGCGCTGCGTGGCAGCGGGCCGATGCCGTCGGTGTGGATCAGCAACGTCGCCGGGCCGGTGATCGCGGCCGCCGTGGATGCCGCGCTGGCCGACGCCTTCGGGGCCTGTGCGCCGGTGCAATGGGTGCGCAGCGCCGCCGCGCACGGCAACCTGGCCAACGGCTACCGCGAGCCCACGCAACTGGGCGTGGATCGCTGGGTCGGCGCCATCGGCGCGCACCGCTGGCTGCCGCACGACACGCTGCTAGTGGTGACCGCGGGCACGGCCACCACGCTGGATATCGTCACGGCCGCGGCGGATGGCAGCGCGCGCTTCGAGGGCGGCCTGATCCTGCCCGGGCTGGCGCTGATGCTGGGCACGCTGGCACGCAACACCGCGCAGCTGCCGGCGCTGGACGTGGACGATGCCGGCACCGTGGCCGGCGCGCACCTGCGCTGGGCCGACAATACGCACGACGCCATTGCCGCGGGCTGCCAGGCCGCGCAGGCCGGCGCCATCGAACGCACCTGGCGCGCGCTGGGCGAGCGCGGGCCGGCGCGTCGTGCCGTGCGCTGCCTGCTGTCCGGCGGTGCCCGCGGCGCGCTGGCAGGCGCGCTCGCCGTGCCGTTCGAGATGCACGATAATCTGGTGCTGCTCGGCCTGCACGCGATGGCATCGTCCGGCGACTAGCCGCAGCGCAACTTCCCACACGCCTCAATCCGCCCCGACCCATGACCGCCCCAGGCCAGCCCGCCCGGCCACGCTCGCCACGCATCGTCCCGCTGTTGCTGCTGCTCGCCAATGCCGTGCTGCTGGGAGCGGTGCTGGGGGTGTTCGGCGCGAACCCGCTGGCCGGCTGGTTTGAAACCCCGCGTGAACCGCAGCGGCTGCAGCAGCAAGTTCGTGGGGAGCGGATGCGGGTGCAGGCGCCGGCGTCGGCACCGGCGGCGGGTGCCGCACCGCGCAGCGCGCTGCCGTCGGCCACGCTGGCGGCAGCCTGCATCGAGATCGGTGGCTTCAGCGCCCAGGCGGCGCGCCGTGCCACTGAAGACCTGGCCGCCGCCGCGCTGCGCGTGGAAGCGTTCGCGCGGCAGGAACAGGTGCGCTGGTGGGTCCATCTGCCCGCGCAGCCCACGCGCGAGCATGCCGAGCGCAAGCTGGCCGAACTGCGCCGGCGTAATGTGACCGAGTACTCGCTGGTGACCGCCGGCACGCCCGAGACCGCCACCTATACGGTGTCGCTGGGACTCTTCCGCGAGCGCGAGCGTGCCGAGCAGTATCTCGATACCCTGCGCGGCCACGGCGTGCGTACCGCCATGCTGACCGAGGCCGCGCGGCCGCTCACGCGGCAGTGGCTGCGCGTGCGCGATGCCGACCACGCGGCGCGTGCCCGGCTCGAGGCCATGCGCCAGCGCTACGGCGCCGAGGACGTGCTGGCCTGCTCCTGAGCGCCCTGGGCTGCCTTAGCTGCCCTGGCGCACCCTGGTCAGCAGCTTGGTGGTCGAGCGGTCGTGCAGGAAGGGGATGGCGTAGGCCTGGCCGCCCCAGCTGCGCACCAGCCGGGTTTCTTCCAGCGTGTCGATATCGTAGTCGCCGCCCTTGACGTAGATGTCGGGGCGCACCAGGCGGATCAGCTCCACCGGGGTCTGCTCGCGGAACATCGCCACCAGGTCGACCGATTCCAGCGCGGCCAGCAGCGCCATGCGGTCCGATTCATGGTTCAGCGGGCGGTCGTCGCCCTTGCCCAGCATCTTTACGGAAGCATCGCTGTTGACGCCGACCACCAGGCTTGCGCCCAGTGCGCGCGCCTGTGCCAGGTAGGTGGCATGGCCGCGGTGCAGGATGTCGAAGACGCCATTGGTGAACACCAGCGGGCGCGGCAAGGCGGCGATGCGCGCGGCCAGCGCGGCGGGGGTGTCGGGCAGGGTCAGCTTGGATTCGAAAGCGGGTACGGACATGGGGTCGGCATCGGAAAGTGGAGGCCGGCCCCTGGTCGGAGCCGGCGTGCTTGCCCGAGATGGTACCCCTTCTTGGGGTCCCCGCCGGCGGCGGGGTCCTGGTTACCCCGTCACGCACAGCCTCATGGCCGCGTCGTTGGCGACATCCCTGGCTGCCGGATCGGAGACCGGCCGGGCCTGCTGCACCGGCGCGGTGGCAATGCCGCGCAAGGTGCCCTGCAGCGCCTGCCGCACGGCGTCGATATGCGCGGCCTGCGCGTTGCCGCCCCAAGTGCCGCGATGCCACCGGGTAAATGGCGCTGCGGAGAATTGCCAGCTGCGGCTGGCGCTAATTCCGATGCGAGGCATTACACCGCGAATTAAATGAATTCGTAATGCTGGATTTACATCGAATTGAGGGCCAGGGTAATTGAAGCGTGATTTAAATATTCTATTTCCGGATATAAATCTATTCGATAAGCGGGCGCCAGGGATGGGTTTGCCGCCGCCGCGCGAGAGCGCGGCAGTGCGCGGGACGGGAATGGAGCAATGTAGTAACCGGCTACTACCTGCATGGCAGCTGGCTCGTTTATCATGCCAGGCGCTTGAATTTCCAGGACAAGGAAATCAGCATTGCAGAATACCCGCCACAGCCGGACCAGGTCCGGTGCGCCGCGGCGGGTCGCATTTGTCGGGAATGCGTCAAGGCAAAAGAAGGGAAAAGAAAAGCCCCGCTTCGGCGGGGCTTTTTTTCGTGCTGTCGGACTGGCCGCTCAGGCTTGCGCCGGCTGGGCTCCGCCCGTGCCTTGCAGGCTGGCGTTCAGTTCCTTGCGGTAGCGGTTCAGGTCCTGCACGGTTTCGAAGGTGCGTTCGAACAGCAGCGACATGTTGTGCAGGATCCGTTCGATGACCTTCTTCTCCCAGCCTTCGTCAAAGCGGATCTGCTCGTCCAGCCAGTGCTCGAGCCAGTCCGGGTCCGGCAGGCGCGACTGCACCGTGTCGTTGGGGAACAGCGCCTTGTTGACGTGCAGGTTGGTCGGATGCAGCGGCTTCTCGGTGCGGCGGGCCGAGGCCATCAGCACGCCGATCTTGGCAAAGGCGGCGCGCGCGCTGTCGCCGAACTGCGCCAGGTACTTCTTCATGTAGCGCAGGTAGGCGCCGCCATGGCGGGCTTCATCCTGCGACAGGGTGCGGTAGATATGCTTGATCACCGGTTCCGTGTGCCATTCGGCGGCGCGGCGGTACCAGTGGTTCAGGCGGATCTCGCCGCAGAAATGCAGCATCAGGGTTTCCAGCGGCGGAGCCGGGTCGAACTCGAAGCGCACCGCGTGCAGTTCTTCCTCGGTCGGCACCAGGTCCGGGCGGAAGCGGCGCAGGTACTCCATCAGCACCAGCGAGTGCTTCTGTTCCTCGAAGAACCAGATGCTCATGAACGCCGAAAAATCAGAATCGTGGCGGTTGTCGCGCAGGAACATCTCGGTCGCGGGCAAGGCGGACCATTCCGTGATCGCGTTCATGCGAATGGTCTTGGCCTGGTCGTCCGTCAGCATGCTGGCGTCAAAGGAGTCCCAGGGGATGTCCTTGTCCATGTGCCAGCGGACGGCTTCCAACGATTTGAACAGTTCGGGGTAGAGCATGGTAAGCCTTTGAAATTACGGGCAGATTCTACCAGATGCGAATTATTCTCTTCTCCTTTTTTAGTCCGGATCGGGGCAAATGCAACGCTTTTTGACGCGGATTGGCGCAGCGGGCTGCATATTGCGGGCGATCAGCGGAGCGCCGAGGCGCCAATGTGCCAGCCGCGGCGCCTGGCAGGACCCCATGTGCGGGCGGGTGCTCAGGGCGAAAGCGCGCGTTCGTCCACCGGCAGCGCGGCCGGTGGCGTGCCCGGGACGACGCCGAACAGGAACGCCGCCAGTTCGTCCGCCTGGGCTTCGGCATCGCGCTCGCCCAGTGCCATCAGGGCCTGGGTGAAGGCGGGTTCGAACAGCAGGTAGCTGGCGAAGGCGGCGCCGCGCGCCTCGGTGCCGCCCAGTGGCGCCAGCAGCGCGCGCACCGTGCGCGGCAGCTGCTTCTGGTGCTCGGCGGCAATGGCTTCGATCGGCTCGCTGGGGGAGATCGTCATCACCTGCACCGGGCGCCAGCCCTCGCGGTCGCCGGCCAGCTCCGGCATGCGCGCCAGCAGGCGGTTGATATGCAGCAGCCGTTCCAGGTCGGCGTTGAGCCCGTCCAGGAAGATGCTGGCCAGCGCCTGTCCGCCCACCTGCGCCAGCGACGGGTAGCCCCCGGCCGGCATGGTGTCGTACCAGCCCGAGCGCTGGCGCGAGGCTGCGCCGATCGCCAGCACGCGCGACGCGCCCAGGTGGATCGCCGGCGACAGCGGCGACATCTGCCGCATGGTGCCGTCGCCGAACCACTCATGGTGGCCGTCCAGCTCCAGCGGCATCGCCGGGAACAGGAACGGGATCGACGCGGATGCCAGCAGGTGGTCCACCGTGATCTGCGCCGGGATCGCAATGCGCTGGCTGCGGTGCCACGGATGGATGCGGTGGTGCGACTGATAGAAGGTCACGTGGCGCCCGGTGCTGTAGGACAGCGCGGTGACCGCGAAGGCCTGCAGCGCACCGCTGTCCAGGCTGGCCTGCACGCGCTCGGGCTCGAACAGCTCGCCCAGCATGCTGCCCAGCGGGGTGTTGTCGAACAGGGCGCGGGGCGCGCGCCGCTGCGTGGCCCAGCCCAGCGCCAGCGTGGACAGCCAGCGCGCACCCGACATGCCCACGCGCAGCACGTCGGTGCGGTAGACGTCGTCGGCATGGATGCTGTGCCACAGCGCCGCCAGGCTCTGCGTGGCGGCCTGGAAGTCCCCCGCCTGGATCGCCAGCCCGGCGCCGTTGATCGCCCCTGCCGAGGTTCCGGCGATGATGCCGAAGGGCATCGCGCCATGGCCCTTGCCGTGCCGCGCGGCAATGCGCGCCAGCCCGCTCAGCACGCCAGCCTGGTAGGCGGCGCGCGCGCCGCCGCCCATCATGATCAGCGCGGTGGCGGCGGGGTTGGGTCCGGATTGCAGCGCGCGGTGGGGGGGCGGGAAGGACTCGCGGTGCATTGCGTTGGTGTGGACGATTTGTCGGGTATCTGGCGGTCAGGCTGCGCTGCTGCCGTTGGCGCCGTTGCTGCCCCCGTTCTTGCCATTGTCATCGCCGTTGCCCGCGTCCTTGGCCGGCTTTGCCTTGGCCGCCTTCTTGGCCGGCGCCTTCTTTACCGGCGCTTTCCTGGCGGCAGGCTTGCCCGTGCCGGCGGAGGCGGCCTTGCCAGGCGCGTCCGTCTTCGGCTTTGCAGCCGCCGCTTGCGCTGCGGCGTCGGGGCCGGCTGCGGCGCCGAAGCCGCCCACGCCGCCCATGCCGAACGGGGCGATGCTGGCCGCGGCGGCGCTGCTGGCGATCTGGTTGAACTGCTGTTGCAGCAGGTCCCACCACAGTGCGGCATTGGGCGGCAAGGCGGAATCGGTGTCGCTTGCCGCAGCTTGCGGGTGCTCGGCGGCAGGCGGCTCCGGTTGCGCACCGCTGCCGGCATCCGCGCCGGCGGCGCGCTCCGGCGCAGCGGCGCTGGGCGTGTTGGCCGCGCGCGCGACGTTTTCCATGGCGGACTGCATGGCCTCGGGCGACAGCGCGTTGCCGAAGGTCTGCAGCGCCACCAGCGTGGCGCGCTGCACTTCCAGGCCCTGGATGGTGGTGCGCAGCAGGTTGGTGTTCAGTTGCAGCCAGCTCTCCACGGCCTTCAGGTCGGCAATGCGCTTGTCGAGGTCGTCGAGGTCCATCGGCGGCGTCATTGCCTGCAGGCCGGGCATCATGCCGGCGGGCATGCCGCTGCCGCTGCCCCACAGCCGGCGCATGAAGTCGAAGCCGTTGGTGAAATCGGGAATCTGTCCGAACATGGTCGAGCGCTCCGTGTGCGGCGCAGCCCCGGGATTGGCCAGGAGGGCCCGTCGGGCCGGCGGCTGCGTCGTCGTTACCTGAACTGTGGCGGCCGCTTCTGGCGCAGGCTCGCCACGCCTTCGTGCACGTCGGGGCCGGCAAAGCCCATGAATTCAAGCGCCAGCGAGGTATCGAAGGCGGGGCCGGCCATGCGCAGCCAGTTGTTGAGGGCGTACTTGGTCCAGCGGATCGCGGTCTGCGACCCGGCCGCCAGCCGGTTGGCCACCTCGAACGCGCGCGCCACCAGTTCGTCCTCTTCCACCGCCAGCGAGACCAGGCCGATCCGCTCGGCTTCCTCGCCGCTGACCGACTCGCACAGCATCAGATAGTACTTGGCCTTGGCCATTCCGCACAGCAGCGGCCACACGATCGCGGCATGGTCACCCGCGGCCACGCCCAGCCGGGTATGGCCGTCGACGATGCGCGCGCTCCTGGCCGCGATCGAGATATCAGCCAGCAGGCCCGCCACCAGCCCGGCGCCGACAGCGGGACCGTGCATGGCGGAGACCACCGGCTTGTCGCAGTTGATGACGTTGTAGACCAGGTCGCGCGCCTCGTGCCAGACGCGGGTGCGGGTCTCGAAGTCGTTGGCCATGTCCTCCACCAGCGCCAGGTCGCCGCCGGCGGAGAAGCCCTTGCCCTCGCCGCGGATCAGCGCCACGCGCACCTCGGGGTCGGCGGATACGTCGCGCCAGATCTCGGCCAGCTCGCGGTGCATGCTGGCGTCCGCCGTGGCCAGCTTCTGGTTGGCCGACTGGGCCGCGCCCATGATGATTTCGAGGATGGGGCCGTGGCGGCGCAGCGTCAGTGCGCGATAGCGCTCGTAGCGGGGGGAGAGGGGGGTGGAGTCAGCGG
>NZ_JBYSZI010000092.1:0-16808 GCF_058787075.1 Cupriavidus sp. FW305-46 | reverse complement strand
GGTTTGCGGGGCATCTGGGTAAAACGTTCTGAAGCGCGGGGGCGCGCGGCGCACCAAAGAAAAAGGCGCCGCTAAGTGCGGCGCCACATGATATACCGGCTTCAGGATCAGGCCACCGCAAGGCTCGCGCTGTCGGCTGCAGCCGTCGGCCGCAGCAGCCGCTGCGCGTAGCCCTCGATACGTCCGCTGCGCTCGTCCAGGCCGTTGAGCACTTCCTCGAGCTCGGCAATGCGGCTTTCCAGCGTGTCGGTGGCCTCGTGGATGCGCTCGATCGAATCGACGCGCCGGCGCAGCTGCTTCTGGTGCTCGCGCACCTGCGCTTCCAGCGGCGTCATTACCGACTTGAGCCAGACCTCGATATCGCGGTTCAGGTCGCGGAAGTTCTCCAGCACGCGGCTGGCCATGGTGCTGAAGGCGCTCTGGACCAGCTGCGGGCGCGAGCGCGTCAGCATGCTGACCGTGCCGAAGTGCGCATGCACCAGGCGCAGCGTTTCCTCAAGCTCGGCCACGTAGCGCTCGGCAGTGAACTGCATCGGCGCGGGCAGCGTGAAGCCGTGCTCGGCGTTGAAGCGCCGGTACATGCTTTCGATCAGCTGGTGCAGCTGGCCGATCTTGTTGTCGGCATCGGTCACCAGCCTGGTCAGCTGCGCAAACAGCGCGTCCATGTCTTCGCGCAGTCCGCGCGAGAAGAAGCGCTCTTTCATCTGCTCGCGCGCGCTGCGCATGGTCAGGCGCACGTCGCGCAGTTGCAGGCTCTTGATGATGTCGGCACTGTGGCGGCCGAAGACCAGGCGCAGCGCCTGGAACTTGCTGATGCTCTGCTCGAACTCTTCCTTCTCGCCCTGCACCCGCATCAGCATGTGCTTGACCATCGCGTGGTTCTTGCCGCGCAGGCCGCGCAGCTCGAACAGCTGCTCGACGATATCGCGGCGGCGGCTCTGCAGCAGCTGCTGCGCGGCGCGCGCCATATCCTGCACCAGCCGGTGCGCCTGGTCCGAGACGATCTCGCGCCGGCGCGGGATCAGCTGGTCGGACAGCACGTGCTCGAACTCGGGCAGGCCGCTGCGCGCCAGCAGCTCGTCGTCGTGCGTGACCTTGGCCACCAGGCCCTTCTGCGCCGATACCGGATAGACGCGCGACTGTTCGATGCCCAGCACCTGCGCGGTGGTGGACACCTGCCGCGCGATCTCCTGCGCGATCTCGCCCGGCTCGCGCAGCGGATCCCACAGCCCGTCGATCTTGTTGAGCACCGCCAGGCAGCCGCGCCGGTGGCCGGCGCCGACATGGCTGCGCCACAGCTCCAGGTCGCTCTTGGTGACACCCGCATCGGCGGCCAGCACGAACACCACCACATGGGCGTCGGGGATCAGCCGCAGCGTCAGCTCGGGCTCGGTGCCGATCGCGTTCAGGCCAGGCGTGTCCAGGATCACCAGGCCCTGGCGCAGCAGCGGGTGCGGGAAATTGATGACGGCGTGGCGCCAGCGCGAGATCTCGACCATGCCCTCGGCATCGACCGCGTAGGCGGCATCGGGATCGTTCTCGTGGTACAGGCCCAGCGCCTCGGCCTGCACGGGAGGCACGCGCACGGTCTGCACCACGTGCTGGAACGCAGCCAGCATGCCCTCGGGCGAAGACGGGTCCAGCGGCACCGAATGCCAGTGCGAAGCCGAGGTGCCGGCCTCCAGGAAGTCGGCGGTAGAGGCCTCCTGCAGGCGTGTCTCGATCGGCAGCAACCGGATGCACGGCGGCTCGGCCTCGTCATAGCGCAGCTCGGTCGGGCACATCGTGGTGCGCCCCGCCGACGACGGCAGGATGCGGCGCCCGTAGTCGGCAAAGAAGATGGCGTTGATCAGCTCGCTCTTGCCGCGCGAGAACTCGGCAATGAACGCGACCTTGAGCCGGTCGCTGCGCAGCACGCTCTGGATGCGCTGCACGCGGTCATCGGCCTGGGCGTCGTACAGGTCGTGCTGCTGCAGCCAGGACTGGAATTCGGCCAGTGACTGGAGGACCCCGGTTCTCCAGGCGCCGTATTGTTCGAATTGGTGGGCGAGCGTTGTCATGGAGCTGTTCGGCTGACTTGGTTTTACCTCGGGGCACGCCGCTTGCGCGCTGCGCCCGTGTTCGCACAATGCCGGCCTGGCCACTGCCTACCCTGCAAGCGGTTGGGCCGTTTTGTAACTTTTTATGACTGCGCACACGATACAGGTTTCCACGGCGGTTTTGTGGAATTCACGCCCCTCCGTAATGGCTTGCACAAGGAGTGTTGCGCCGACCCATCGACAATCGCCGGCGGCGCGCATTGTGCGCCACACGGCGCCTGCCCGGGGTGGCCGCCAAGGCTCAGTGCTGGCAGTTCGGGCAGTAGAAGGTGGAGCGCTGGCCCTGCACGATCTGGCGCACCGGCGTGGCGCAGACCCGGCACGGCTGGCCGGCGCGGTCGTAGACCAGGCAATCAAGCTGGAAATAGCCGCTGGCGCCGTCGCTGCCGACAAAGTCGCGCAGCGTGCTGCCGCCGCGCTCGATCGCCTGCGCCAGGGTCTCGCGCACCGCCTGCGCCAGGCGGTCGCAGCGCGCGCGGCTCAGGCGCCCGGCCGGGGTGGTCGGGCGGATGCCGGCGCGGAACAGGCTTTCGGACGCATAGATGTTGCCCACGCCCACCACGATGGCGCCGGCCAGCAGCACGGTCTTGATGGCGGCGCTGCGCCCGCGCGTGTGGCGGTGCAGCCAGGCGCCGTCGAAGGCAGGATCGAAGGGCTCGATGCCGAGCGTGCGCAGCAGCGGGTGCGACGGCAGTTCGGCCTCGGGCAGCGTGCTCCACAGGATGGCGCCGAAGCGGCGCGGATCGCGGAAGCGCAGCACGATGGTGCCCGCTTTGGTATCCACCGCGGCGCCGGACGCCGGCGCCAGCACCAGGTCAAGGTGGTCGTGCGCGCCAGGCGGCGGCGCCTCGGGGAGCACCCGCAGCGTGCCGGTCATGCCCAGGTGGACCAGCAGCCAGCCGGCCGGCTCGCCCGCCGCCTCGCTCACGCATTCCAGCAGCAGGTATTTGCCGCGGCGCTCGATCCGGCGCACCACGCGCTGGGCCAGCCGCATTTCCAGTTCCGGATCGACCGGCCAGCGCAGGCCGCGGTGGCGCACCGTGACCGCGGCGATGCGCCGTCCCACCACATGCGGCAGCAAGCCGCGCCGGGTCACCTCGACCTCGGGCAATTCTGGCATCGAACCTCTCCGTTGGTTACCGCTCAAAACTCCAGCGGCGCCTGCGGGCACCGGCCTGCGGCGCCAAGCAGCGCATTGTAGCGGCAGGCTACAATGCCCTTATCAATGCGCTTTCTCCCATCCCTCGCCAGCGCGCGCCGGAGCAATCACTACATGTCGGACCTCATGCCGGACCTGATGCCGGACTCCACATTGCAAGCCACCGCGGGCGGCCTCCCGATCGCCTTTCCAGGCGCCGTTTCCCGCACAGCGCGCACGGCTGGCGCCCTGGCCCGGTTTTTCCAGACGCCCCGCCGCCATGCGCGTGCGCTGGCCGCCTCGGCATTGCTGGCCCTGGCCGCCGGCACCAGCCACGCCGCGCCGCCTGCGGGCGCCATGCCATTGCCATCGGCACTGCAGCTGGCCGCGGCCGAAAGCGAGCGCCCCGCCGCCGCCAAGCCCGCACGCAGCGCGCTGCCGTCGCTGGAGCTGACCGACGACATCGTCTATATGGTGCTGGCCGCGGAGATTTCCATGCAGCGCGGCCTGGTCGGCCCGGCCTACCGGACCTACATGGAACTGGCCCGGCAGACCCGCGACCCGCGCTTCGCGCAGCGCGCCACCGAGATCGCCTTCAATGCGCGCATCCCGCAGCAGGCACTGGACTCCGCGCGCCTGTGGAAGGAGATTTCTCCGACTTCGCCCGCGGCAGCGCAGGTGCTGTCGACGCTGCTGGTGCTCAACGGGCGCTGGGACGATGCCCGGCCCCTGCTGCAGCAACAGCTGGCGGCGGTGCCGGCCAGCCATCGCGGCGAGGCCATCCTGCAGCTGCAGCAGCAGCTGTCGCGCACCAGCGATGCGGCCGGCGCGGCCACACTGCTGCAGGACCTGACCAAGAATGACACCAAGCTGCCGGAAACGCAGCTGGCGCTGGCGCGCGCCAGGGAAGTCGCCGGCGACGAGCCGGGCGCGCTCGCCGCGCTCGACCAGGCATTGCGGCTGCGCCCGGGCTATGAAGCGGCCGCGCTGATGGCGGCCGAGCTGCGCGCCGAGAAGCAGCCGGACGAAGCCGTCGCGATCCTGAAGCGCTTCCTCGACAAGTCGCCCGATTCGGTCAACGGCCATATCACGCTGGCGCGGCTGTACCTGCTGCGCAACGACATGCAGTCGGCCCGGCAGGAGTTCGAGACCCTGCGCAAGGTAGCCCCGGGCGACCCGCGCGTGCCGCTGGCATTGGGCCTGACCAGCCTGCAGGCCAAGAGCTACGGCGAGGCCGAGCAGTACCTGAAGGAATACCTGCAGCTGGTCGAGAAGCAGCCCACTGCCAACCCCGACATTGCCTACCAGTACCTGGCGCAGATCGCCGAGGAGCGCAAGGATTACGCCGGCGCCATCCGGTGGCTGGACCGCATCGAGGACATCCGGCTGGCGCCCGCGGCGACCGCCAAGCGCGCACAGCTGCTCGCGCGCATGGGCAAGCTCGACGACGCCCAGGCGCTCTTCGGCGAGATGCTCACCGACGCCGAGGACATCTCCGATCCTGGCCAGCGCGCGCAGCGCATGACCGCCATCCGCCAGGCCGAGGTGGCCACGCTGATGGAAAGCAAAGCCTATGACCGCGCCCGCAAGCTGCTCAACGACCGCATTACGGCCGAGCCCGACAACGCCGACTGGATCTACGAACTGGCCATGCTCGACGAGCGCCAGAAGCGTTACGACAGCATGGAGAAGGGCCTGCGCAAGGTGATTGCGCTGCAGCCGCAGCAGAAGCAGGGCTACAACGCGCTGGGCTACTCGCTGGCGGACCGCAACGAGCGGCTGCCGGAGGCGCTCAAGCTGCTGGAGCGCGCCTCCGAGCTGGGGCCGGACGATCCGTACATCATGGACAGCCTGGCCTGGGTCAAATTCCGCATGGGCGACCTGCGCCCGGCGGCCGACCTGCTGCGCAACGCCTATTCCAAGGCGCCCGAGGCCGAGATCGGCGCGCACCTGGGCGAGGTGCTGTGGCAGCTCGGCGAGCATGACGAAGCGCGCAAGACCTGGACCGAGGCCGTCCGCATCGATCCCGAGAACGAGACCCTGGTCGACACGCTGCGCCGCTACAAGGTCAACGTGCAAGTGTCCAAGTAACCCCGCCCGCCGCGGCCCGCAGCCCGGGTCCGCGGCGCCGGATTTCCGTCAGCCGGCGGACGCCGCCGCGCCGCCGTTCTCACGACCAAGCCTATGAACCGATCCCGACGCCTGGCGCTCTTCTGCCTTGGCGCCCCGCTGCTGCTGCAGGCGTGTGCCAGCGTGGCACCGTCGCGCAGCTTTGATGGCGACCAGGCCGCCGCCAGCCAGCAATACACCGGCCGCTTCTCCGCCAACTACGTGCGCTACGGGCGCGACGAAGGCGTGCAGGGGAGCTTCCGCTGGGAAGAACAGGGCCGCAACGTGCGGCTGGACCTGGTGTCCCCGCTCGGCCAGACCCTGGCCGTGGTCACCGCAACGCCGTCCGGCGCCACGCTCGACCTGCCCAACCAGCCGCCGCGCAACGCGCCTGAGGTCGACACCCTGATGGAGGAGGCGCTCGGCTTTGCGCTGCCGGTGGCCGGCATGCGCGACTGGCTGCACGGCCGCGCCACGCAGGGCGCGCCCGCGCGCACCACGCGCGACGAGCAGGGCCGGCTGGCCACACTGGCGCAGAACGGCTGGACCGTACGCTACGTCGCCTGGCAGGACGCAGCCGCCCAGCTGCCGCGCCGCATCGACCTGGCGCGCGACGCCGGCAGCAATCCGCTGTCGGTGCGCCTCGTGATCGATCCCCGGACGCCGTGAACCACGCCATGCATCGCAGCCAGCCCCTGCCCCCGCCCGAACTGCGCGACTGCCCCGCGCCGGCCAAGCTCAACCTGTTCCTGCACGTGACCGGCCGCCGCGCCGACGGCTACCACACGCTGCAGACCGTGTTCCAGCTGGTCGACTGGTGCGACACGCTGCATTTCCGCCGGCGCGACGACGGCGTGGTCGCACGCGTCACCGACGTGCCCGGCGTGCCGGCCGAGACCGACCTGGTGGTACGCGCCGCGCGCGCGTTACAGGCGGCCACCGGTACCACGTTCGGGGCCGACATAGCCATCGACAAGGCGCTGCCGATGGGCGGCGGCATCGGTGGCGGCTCGTCCGATGCCGCCACCACGCTGCTGGCGCTGAATCACCTGTGGGGACTGGGCCTTGCGCGTGCCGAACTGATGCGCATCGGGCTGGCGCTGGGCGCCGACGTGCCAGTATTCGTGTTGGGCCAGAACGCCTTTGCACAGGGCATCGGCGAGGACCTGACGCCAGTCGAGTTGCCCGAGAGCTGGTTCGTGGTCATCCACCCGAAACAGCATGTCCCCACTGCTGAAATTTTTTCGGACGAGTGCTTGACAAGGGATACGCCGCTCTCCATAATTGCGGTCTTCGCTGCTCGCACAAACAAATTCGATTTCGGTCGCAACGACCTGGAACCGATAGCAACAGCGAAGTTCGGCGAAGTCGCCCGAGCCCTGGCATGGCTGAAGCAACACAATCAGCATGCCAGGATGACCGGTTCCGGAGCCTGCGTGTTTGCGCGTTTTCCCGACGCAGCAACAGCGCAGCAGGTTTTGGAAAGGTTGCCTCCCGAATGGGACGGCAGGTGTGTGCGCAGTCTGGCACGTCATCCGCTCGCAGCGCTCGCGTAGCAAGTTTTCGTTCGGCGCGGTACGGCAGTCTGGTACCACGAAGAACGGCCCGGTTGTGTAGGGGAGTCGCCAAGTTGGTCAAGGCACCGGATTTTGATTCCGGCATTCGAAGGTTCGAATCCTTCTTCCCCTGCCATTACATTCCTATAGTGTCCTTACGGACTCTCTGTATCAGTCACCGGCTTTGCCGGTGACGCCAAGCTCCCCCAGCAGCAAGACAGGTGCCCCGAATGAGCAGCGAAGGCTTGATGGTATTTACCGGCAACGCCAACCCCAAACTCGCGGAGGCTGTCGTACAGCACCTCGGCATTCCCCTGGGCAAGGCGTTGGTTGGCCGTTTCTCCGACGGCGAAGTTCAAGTTGATATCCAGGAAAACGTTCGCGGCAAGCACGTCATCGTGCTGCAGTCCACCTGCGCGCCGACCAACGACAACCTGATGGAGCTGATGGTGATGGTCGACGCGCTCAAGCGCGCCTCGGCACGCAGCATCACCGCCGCCATGCCCTACTTCGGCTATGCCCGCCAGGACCGCCGCCCGCGTTCGGCGCGCGTCGCGATCTCGGCCAAGGTCGTGGCCAACATGCTGGAAGTCGCCGGTGTCGAGCGCGTGCTGACGATGGACCTGCACGCTGACCAGATCCAGGGCTTCTTCGATATTCCCGTCGACAACATCTACGCTTCGCCGGTACTGCTGGGCGACCTGCGCGAGAAGAACTACGGCGACCTGCTGGTGGTGTCGCCGGACGTCGGCGGCGTGGTCCGTGCCCGCGCACTGGCCAAGGAACTGAACTGCGACCTGGCGATCATCGACAAGCGTCGTCCCAAGGCCAACGTGGCCGAGGTGATGAACATCATCGGTGAAGTCGACGGCCGCAACTGCGTCATCATGGATGACATGATCGACACCGGCGGCACGCTGTGCAAGGCCGCCCAGGTGCTGAAGGAGCGCGGCGCGCTGAAGGTCTTCGCCTACTGCACGCACCCGGTGCTGTCGGGTGGCGCGGCCGCCCGCATCGCGGACTCGGCGCTGGACGAAGTGGTGGTGTGCGACACCATCCCGTTGTCCGAAGAAGCCGCCAAGTGCACCAAGATCCGCCAGCTCTCGACCGCCCCGCTGCTGGCCGAGACCTTCACCCGCATCGTCAAGGGCGACTCGATCATGTCGCTGTTTGCGGGTTCCTGATAGAATTTAAGGCTTTACTGCGTTGATCGCCGTTTTTCGGCGATCAACGTGACTTGATCGGCGCATCATTTTCTGTTTGCGCCGCAACGAGGCTGTCTGGTCGCGGACGGCCTTCTTACTTTTGGAGTCATCATGAAAGTTGTCGCTTTCGAGCGTAGCGTACAGGGAACGGGTGCGAGCCGCCGCCTGCGCAATTCGGGCAAGACCCCCGGCATCATCTACGGCGGCGCCGCCGAACCGAAGATGATCGAACTGGATCACAACGCGCTGTGGCACGCCCTGAAGAAGGAAGCGTTCCACTCGTCGATCCTGGAACTGGAAGTCGCTGGCAAGTCGGAACAGGCCCTGCTGCGCGCATTCCAGATGCACCCGTTCAAGCCGCTGGTGCTGCACGTCGATTTCCAGCGCGTGTCGGCCAACGACAAGATCCACGTCAAGGTGCCGCTGCACTTCATGAACCAGGAAACCGCTCCTGGCGTGAAGCTGGGCCACGGCATCGTCAACCACATCGTGAACGACCTGGAAGTGTCGTGCCTGCCGGCCGACCTGCCCGAGTTCATCGAAGTGGACCTGGCCGCCGTCGAGCTGAACCAGACCGTCCACCTGTCGGACATCAAGCTGCCGAAGGGCGTGACCGTGATCACCCACGGTGACGACAACCCGGCCATCGCCAGCATCTCGCAACCGGCTGGTGCCGTGTCGGAAGCTGCCGAAGGCGGCGAAGCCGCTGGCGAAACGCCGGCTGCCTAAGCTGCAGCAGCGGTCGCGGCCTGGCGGCCGCGCCAGGAAGAAAACCGCCGCTTCTTGCGGCGGTTTTTTTTCGCCCGGCAGCCGTCTGCCGGTTTTTCGGTATCCTTGGCGCTTGTGGCACAGCCTTGCGCGCCAACGACCCAGTCAAACGCATGATCAAGCTCATCGTCGGCCTCGGCAATCCCGGTGCGGAGTACGAGGCCACCCGACACAACGCCGGCTTCTGGCTGGTGGACCAGCTGGCCCGCATGGGCGGCGCCACGATGCGCGTGGAAGGCCGCTTCCACGGCCTGGCCGCGCGTGCGCGGCTGTGGGACCAGGACATCTGGCTGCTCAAGCCGTCGACCTTCATGAACCGCTCCGGCCTGGCCGTGGTCTCGCTCGCGCGCTTCTACAAGGTCCTTCCCGACGAGATCGTGGTCGCGCACGACGAGATGGACCTGCCGGCGGGCGCGGCCAAGCTCAAGCGCGGCGGCGGCGCGGGCGGCCACAACGGGCTCAAGGACATCTCGGCCCACCTGTCCACGCAGGACTACTGGCGCCTGCGCCTGGGCGTGGGCCATCCGCGCAACGCGCCCGGCGGCGCCGGCACGGGCCGCGAGGACGTGGTCAACTTCGTGCTCAAGCCACCGCGGCGCGAGGAGCAGGAAGCCATCGATGCCGCCATCGACCGCTGCATCGAGCCGCTCGGCCTGCTGGCACGCGGCGACGCCGAACGCGCCATGGCGCAGCTGCATACCACGCGCTGACAAATACGCATATTCCTGCGACAAGAGTATGAAAACGGGCCGCATCTGCGGCCCGTCGTGGTTTGGCGGCCCAAGACTGCTGTTGCAGACAATATGTCATCAAAGTGCCATGGGCGGCACATAGATTCCGTGGTTTCCAATCGCGTCGGTATCGCATGGTGGCCGATGCGCATGACAACCCACAGGAGGAAAGCCCATGTCGTACCTGACCGATGAAGCGCGGGCCGCCAGTCGCGCTGCCAAGCCCGACGTTGACGTGCCCGGCCAGATGCTCGAAGACATCGTAGCCGCCAACCCGGCCCGCCGCCGGGTGCTGCGCGGCGGCCTGGGCCTGTCGCTGGCCTCGGCGTTCGGCAGCGGCCTGCTGGCCGCCTGTGGCGGCGATGACGATCCCGCACCGGCACCGGCACCGGCCCCCGCTCCTGCCCCCGCGCCCGGCCCGGTCAGCCCGAGCTACGAAGTCACCTTCGAGCCGGTCGCCAAGTCGACCGCCGATGCCGTGGTCGTGCCCAACGGCTACAGCGTCGACGTGCTGTTCTCCGCCGGCGACCCGGTCGAAGCCGGCGCCACCGGCTATGCCGGCGCCTTCCAGTCCTCGGCCGAAACCGAGCGCCAGGCCGGCGGCAACCACGACGGCATGCACTACTTCGCGCTGCCGGGCGTCGATCCGCAGAAGGGCGGCCTGCTCGCCATCAACCACGAGCTGCCGGATTACAAGATCCTGTTCGCGGGCGGCACCTATGACGCCGGCACGGCCAGCTCCGAACAGAAGCGCATCGCGCTGTCGGCCGTCGGCATCTCGGTGATCGAAGTGGAACTGGCCGCCAGCGGCAAGTGGCAGGTCAAGCGCGACTCGATCTACAACAAGCGCTACACCGGTAACACGCTGTACCGCGTGGGCGGTCCGGCGGCATCGGTAGTGGGTTCGACCGTGGTCGGCATGCTCAACAACTGCTCGAGTGGCCATACCCCGTGGGGCACCTACCTGACCTGCGAGGAAAGCACCGACAACTACATCGACCCGACCCAGGCCGACAACGGCTACGGCTGGGTGGTGGAAGTCGATCCGTACGGCACGCTGGGCGCGCCGGCCAAGCGCACCGCAATGGGCCGCTTCGACCATGAGAACGTCGCCTTCCTGACCGACGCCAACAACAACGTCGCGTTCTACATGGGCGACGACGGCACGCCGGGCTGCATCTACAAGTTCGTGCCGAGCAAGGCGTTCGACCCTAACAACCGCGCCGCCAACGCCAACATCCTGGACACCGGCACGCTGTACGTGGCCAGGTTCAATGCCGACGGCAGCGGCCAGTGGATCGAGCTGTCGCAGGGCAAGAACGGCCTGACCGTGGGCGCTTCGGATCCGGGCAACTGGACCCAGTCGGCAGTCTCGCCGGCGCCGACCACCGTCGACTTCGCCAGCCAGGCTGACGTGCTGATCAACACCAAGTCGGCCGCGCGCGTGGCCGGCGGCACGCTGATGGACCGCCCCGAGTGGATCACGGCCGCACCGGACAAGACCCTGTACTGCACGCTGACCAACAACAGCGGCCGCCAGCAGACCGACGCCGCCAACCCGCGCAAGAACAACCTGCACGGCCATATCGTCAAGTGGAACGAAGCCGGTAATTCGCCGCTGGCGACCACCTTCACGTGGAGCATCCTGCTGCAGGCCGGCGACCCGTCGCTGGCCACCGACAACCTGAAGGGCAACATCAACGGCGACACGTTCTCGAGCCCCGACGGCCTGCGCGTCGACCCGCAGGGCCGGCTGTGGGTGCAGACCGACTCCAGCACCAGCGCCACCTACACCAGCACGTTCGGCAACAACAGCATGTACTACATCTCGCCGACGGGTCAGTCCAGGCGCTTCCTGGTCGGCCCGACCGGCTGCGAGATCACCGGCATCGCCTACACGCCGGACCTGACCACCTGCTTCATTAACATCCAGCACCCCACCGGCGCGTGGCCGGACGCGGCCAAGCCGCCGCGCTCGTCCACCATCGTGGTGCGCCGTAGTGACGGCAAGCCGATGGGGGCGTGACCGCGCAGTGTAGTAGGTAGTACCAGCAGTAACTGGGGAAAAGTTAAACCCCCGTCACCTTGCGGTGCCGGGGGCTTTTTTTGCCTTGCTGAAGCTGCGGGTCAGGCCGCGTGCTTGGCAGCCGTCAGCAGCCGGTAGCGCTGCATCAGGATCTCATGCGTTTCGACGCGGTTCGGATCCTTGGGGATACAGGCGACCGGGCAGACCTGCTGGCATTGCGGCTCGTCGAAGTGCCCGACACACTCGGTGCACTTGTTGGGGTCGATTTCATAGATCTCGGGCCCCATCGAAATGGCTTCGTTCGGGCACTCGGGTTCACAAACGTCGCAGTTGATGCAGTCGTCAGTGATCATCAGCGCCATGGTGTTTCCTTCCTGCGGACACGCCCGCGCCCGACTGGCCGCGACTCGACGTATCTGAGTCTGCTATTTTATTCCGGTTTGCCGATTTTCTCTTGCAGCCAGCGTTCCACCGACGGGAACACGAACTTGCTGACATCGCCGCCCAGCACCGCGATCTCGCGCACGAAGGTGCCGGAGATGAACTGGTACTGGTCCGACGGCGTCAGGAACATGGTTTCCACGTCGGGCAGCAGGTAGCGGTTCATGCCTGCCATCTGGAATTCGTACTCGAAGTCGGACACCGCGCGCAGGCCGCGCACGATCACGCGCGCATTGTTGTTGCGCACAAAGTCCTTGAGCAGGCCGGAAAAGCCTTCGACGCGCACATTGGGATAATGCCCGAGCACTTCACGGGCAATGCCGATGCGCTCTTCGAGCGAAAAGAACGGGCGCTTGTTGGGGCTGTGCGCCACGCCGACCACCAGTTCGTCGAAGATGTTCGACGCACGGCGGACCAGATCCTCGTGTCCCCGGGTCATTGGATCGAACGTGCCGGGATAGACCGCGATGACCATACTTCCTCCTTGATCTGCCCGCTGCCGGCCTTGGGCCGCCTCTTGCGCCGGCCGGACCGGCGTGGGTGCTGCGTCGCGAGCGTTGTAACAGCGGCGTAGTGTAACCCCAAATGCGCCACTTGGAAGCCGCCCGGCACACCGTTTTGCCGCAGCGCAGCTATGAAACCGTTTCCCATTGAGGAAGGGGACCTTCCTCATTGCGGAACAGGCCTACCCGGACCATCGCCCCGGACTGGTGCATCAAGCAGCGCCGTTGCCCGGCACGCGATGCTGCAGCAGGTGGAAATGCACCGCGCCGGCGCGCGCGTGGCGCACGATTTCAAGCGACGCCGGCACCGGCGCGTCGGCACCGGTCAGCGCATGGTCGGTCTCGACATAGACCGCGCCGCCGGGCCGCGACAGCCGCGCCGCGTGCTCCAGCGCCGGCCCGATCCAGTCCTCGGCGAAGGGCGGATCCAGGAAGACCACGTCGAAGCTGGCATCGGGCAGTTGCGCGGCAATGGCAAAGGCATCGCCCTGCATCACGCGCACCTGGGCCGCATCGAGCCGGTACTGGTTGTCGCGCAGCTGCTTGGCCACACGCGCATTGGACTCGACCAGCGTGACCGCGGCGGCGCCGCGCGAGGCGGCCTCGAAGCCGAGCGCGCCGGAGCCGGCGAACAGGTCCAGGCATTCCAGCCCGGACAGGTCCTGGCCGAGCCAGTTGAAGAGCGTCTCGCGCACGCGGTCGGGCGTGGGGCGCAGGCCCTGGGCATCGGGAACGGGCAGCAAGGTGCGCTTCCAGCGGCCGCCGATGATGCGGACCTGGGATGGCTCCTGGCGCGGTGCCTGGCGTGGCGCCGCGGAAGCGGGGGAACGCCCGCCGCTGGCAGCGGCAGGAGAGGCGGGTCGCCCGCCGGTGGCGGGCCGCCGGCGGGGGGCGGGCCACGGCAATCGGGAACGCGAATTCATCCCGTGATTGTAGAGCCTGCGGGCCGGTTCGCCGCACGCACCGGAGCCCCGGCGCGCATGACGGGCCCAAGCGGTGCCGGCATCACTGCCTGGCGGCGGTCGCAGGCGCCGCGACCGGGCCGCCGACGATCACCGTCGCCATATTGTCCGGTCGCACATGGCGCTGGAAAGCGGCCCTGACCTGCTCGCGCGTGACCTTGCCAATCTGGGCGGTCCAGGTGTCCAGGTAATCCAGCGGCAGCCCGTACCAGCCGATATTGGCGACGTTAGTCAGCAGCTTGCGGTTGTTGTCGATGCGCAGCGGGAAACCGTTGATGAGGTTGTCCTTGGCCGCGCGCAGCTCTTTCTCGGTCGGGCCCTCGGCGACAAAGCGCGCCAGCACCTGGCGCACCAGCGCCAGCGCTTCGTCGGTCTGCGCCTTCTTGGTCTGCAGGCTGATGCCGAACGGACCCGGCTGCTTGGACGGCGCGAAGTAGCTGTCCACGCCGTAGGTCAGGCCGCGCTTCTCGCGCACCTCGTCAGTCAGGCGCGAACTGAAGCCGCCGCCGCCCAGCACGTAGTTGCCCACCAGCAGCGCGAAATAATCAGGGTCGCCGCGGGCAATCGCCGGCTGGCCGATGGCCACGCTGGACTGCTGTGCCGGATGCGGCATGCGCTGCTCGCTCGGGGCGATGTTCAGGCGCACCTGCGGCATGGCCGGCGCCGCGCTGCCGGGCGGCAGCCCGCGCGTGAGCTGCTCGGCAATGGCTTCGGCCTGCTTGCGGTCGACCGCGCCGATCAGCGTCACCACCGCGCGCTGCGCGCCGTAGTTGTCACGCCAGAACCTGACGATGTCGTCGCGCGTGATCGACGCCACGCTGTCCGGGGTCGCGGCCACGCCGTAGGGATGGTCGGGGTACATGGCCTTGGCCAGCGCCTTGTCGGCGATCACGCCGGGCTTGGCGTCGGCTTCGCGGATGGCGGTGATCAGGCGCTGCTTCTCGCGCCCGACCACGGCGTCCGGGTAGGTCGGCGCCTTGATCAGTTGCGCGGCCAGCGCGACCGACTGGTCCAGCTCCGGCTGGGCGGTCAGCGTGCGCAGCCCGATGCCGCCGCGGTCGCCGCCGGCGGCGCCGCCAAAGGCGGCACCGGTATCGGCAAAGCCATCGGCGATCTTCGCTTCATCGCGCGCCGGCTGGCCCTCCAGCGCCGCGGCGCCCTTGTCCAGCAGCGCGGCGGTCAGCGTGGCCAACCCGGCCTTGCCCGGCGGGTCATAGCGGCTGCCGGCGTCGAAGTCGATATTGACGTCGAGCATCGGGATCGACGGGCTGTGCACGAAGAACACCCTGGCGCCGGTTGACGCGGTCCAGTGCTCGATCGGGATCGCGGCCTGCGCCAGTTGCGCAGCCAGCAGGACCATGGCGCCCAATGCGGCGCCGGCCAGTTTGCGCAGCGCACGCTGCGGGATGGTGACGTACTGAGTCATCGCCTTTCCTCAGTGGCGCAGGCCCGACGGGGCCTGGGGCTTGGGCTTGTTCGGATCGATCGGCTGCGGCACCAGCGTGGCCACGGTCAGGTTGTCGTCGTTGAAATACTTCGCGGCGACGGCCTGCACCTGCGCCGGCGTGACGGCCTTGATCTTGTCGAGCATGCGGTCGATCTGGCGCCAGGAGATATCCGAGATCTCGGACACGCCGATTTCCATGCCCTGCCCGAACACCGAATCACGCTTGTAGATCTGGCCGGCCACCACCTGCGCCTTGACGCGCTTGAGCTCCTCCGGCGACACGCCCTCCTTGGCGATACGCTGGACCTCGGCGCGCAGCGCGCGCTCGATCTCGTCGGTGTTGTGGCCCGTGGCGGGCGTGCCGTCGAGCACGAACAGCGACTCGCCGCGGTTGATGCTGTCATAGCCGACGTTGACGTCGTCGGCCAGGCGCTGCTCGCGCACCAGTTCGCGCGTCAGTCGTGCGTTGTCGTAGCCGTTGAGCACGGCGGCCAGCACCTCCAGCGCGTAGGGGTCGACGTCCTTCTCGATATCGCGCAGGCGCGGCACCTTGTAGGCCATCACCATGTACTGGTTCTCGGCCGGCGCCTTGACCCAGATGCGCTTGATGCCCTTTTGCGCCGGCTCTTCCTGGTCCTTGCGCAGCGGCAGCGTGCGCGGCTTGAGCTTGCCGTAATAGCGCTCGGCCAGGGCGCGCACTTCCTCGGCCTTGACGTCGCCGGTGACAATCACCATGGCGTTGTTGGGCACGTACCAGTGGCGGTACCACTCCTTGACGTCGTCCACGCGCATATTGACCAGGTCGTCCATCCAGCCGATCACCGGGTGGCGGTACGCGGCGGCGGTGTAGACCGTGGCCAGCAATTGCTCGTAGACGGTGCCGCGCGCGGAGTCGTCGGTGCGCAGGCGGCGTTCTTCCATCACCACCTTCATCTCGCGTTCGAACTCGTCCTTGGTGATGACGAGGTTGGCCATGCGGTCGGCCTCCAACTCCATCATCCTCGGCAGGTACTGCTTGCCGATCTGCTGGTAGTACATGGTGAAGTCGCGGTTGGTCATGGCGTTCTCACGCCCGCCCAGCGCGGCCACCTGCTTGGAGAACTCGCCCACGCCGACCTTGGGCGTGCCCTTGAACATCATGTGCTCGAGCATGTGCGCCACGCCGGTGGTGCCGCTGACCTCGTCGATGCCGCCCACGCGGTACCAGATCTGGTGCGCCACCGTGGGCGCGCGGTGGTCTTCCTTGACGATCAGCCGCAGCCCGTTGGACAGGCGGTATTCGGTCGTGCCATGCGCGGTCGCGCCGGCCGGGGCGGTCTGCGTGCCGGGCATCGGCGAGGCCACCACGCCCTGCGCCCCTGCCGGCATCGACCACGGCAGCAAGGCCAGCAGCAGCGTGGGAATGACTCGCCGCGCGAGACGCGCGGCGCGGGCGGGAAGCGGTTCGGAGGAGGATGAAAGGCGTTGGAAGCGCGTTGGGACGCAGGCTTTGGTGCCTTGTGCGCCCGCAGCGGTCAGGACAGCGCAATGGTTCATGCGACCCCGTCTGCTAGAATTTTGCCGATCGACTCACGTGCGCAAGACTGCGCGCATGAATCTGCCATGTAGCGAACTATACGCAATCGCCGGCCGGGACCACAACGGTTTCTCCCCAGCCATCGCGACGCCTGCGTAACCCATTGATTTATAACCGGTTGCCTGCTGGCATTGGCTGCCGCCAGGGTATCGGCCCCGGTATTGACCCCATTCCCCAATGTTTAGTTTCTGGAAGAAGCGCAAGGCCGAGCCCGCGCCCGCCGAGGCGCCAGCCCCGGCCCCCGCTC
>NZ_JBYSZI010000091.1:0-17266 GCF_058787075.1 Cupriavidus sp. FW305-46 | reverse complement strand
TTTTAGGGGGGGTGATTGCGGCGATGGGGCGGGCGCAAGGCCAGCCAAATCAGCTTGATGGCCGCCTGCCTACTGGTCAGGAGGCTCCAGGCGGGGGCCGCATCAATAGTTCATCGTCACGTTGAGCATGGCCACCCGCGGATTGCCCACTGGTAGCACGTTGTTGTTCAGGCCGCCCGCGTAGTACATTTTGTCGAACACGTTCTTGACGTTGAACGCCGCGCGCCAGTGCGTTGCCACGTAGCCGACGGCAAGATCGGCCACCGCGTAGCCCGGCACGGTGTAGTTAAAGCTGTAGCCGCGCTTGGCGCTCTCGCCGCGCACGCCGGCACCGACGTACCAGCCGGCCAGCGCGCCGCGGAAGCGGTACTGGCTCCAGACCGAGAAGCTGTGCCGGGGCACGCTGTTGAGCGGCTTGCCGACGTTCGCAGCCGTGGTGTCTTCGGTGACTTCGCTTGCGATGTAGGCATAGGCGCCCGAAACGCTGAGGCCATTGCCGAGATCCTGCGTCAGCTCCATTTCCAGCCCGCGCGAACGCTGTTCGCCCACGGCCACGCTGAAGCCTGTGTTAACCGGATCGGTACTGAGCACATTGGTGCGGGTCAGGTCGAACGCGGCCAGGGTCAGCAGGCCGGTCTTGTCCGGCATGTCGAACTTGATGCCCACTTCGTACTGGCGGCCCTTCTCGGGCTTGAACGTGGCGCCGTTGACGTCGGTGCCGGCGTTCGGCAGGAACGAAGTGGCGAAGCTCAGGTACGGACGCGCCCAGTGCGTCAGGTCGTACATCACGCCCGCGCTGCCGGTGACGGCGTTGTCGTCGTTGCCGGTACGCGACCGCGCCAGCCGGTCCGTCGTGCTCGTCTGCGCGGATTCGTAGCGCACGCCGCCGGTCACGGTCCAGCGCTCGGCGATACGGATCTGGTCGCGCAGGTAGAGACCAACCGCGTTTAGCGTGTCGGTCGCGTCCAGGCTATAGGCGGACGGGCAGTTGATGCTGGCGCCATAGACCGGGTTATAGACGTTCAGCGCTGCCACGCGGCATGTCTTCTGCAGGCGGTCTTCCTTCGTATGGCGGTAGTCGATGCCGAAGGTCACGCTGTGGGCATGCCCCGTGAACGCGAAAGTCCGCTGCACGTTAGTGTCGACACCGAACGAGTCCCCCGAGAAGCTCTGCTGCGTGCCACTGCGGTTCATCGCCTGGCTGTTGACGGCCATGGTGCCGGCCGACACCAGCGTGCCGGTCAGCGACGACGTCTGGTAGCGCAGGTTCTGGTTCAAGGTCCAGCCGGAGTCGAAGCGGTGCGTCAGCGCGTAGCCGATGCGGTTCTGCTCGCCGTCATAAGACGGCGCATTCGGCTCGCCGATGAAGCGGTTGCCCGGCACCACGCCATTGCGGTTCGGCACCAGGGTGCCATTCACTGGCAGGCCCTGCTGGCGCACGTAGTTGCGTTGGCTGTGGCTGGTCAGGATCGTGAAGTCCGTGCGCGTGCCAAGGTCGAGCGTCAGCGATGGCGCGATCCAGCGGTTGCGATACCAGACGTAGTCGGTCGGATCGTCGCTGTTCATCATCAGCGCGTTCAGGCGGAACGCGGCCTTGCTGTCCTTGGCCAGCGGCGTGCCGACGTCGACCGTCGCCTGCCGGAAGCCGTAGTTGCCGACGGTCAGGCCCAGTTCACCGAACAGTTCGGCACGCGGGCGCTTGCTGACCATGTTGACCAGGCCGCCCGGCTGCACCGCGCCGAACAGGATCGAGGCCGGTCCCTTGAGCACTTCCACGCGTTCCACGCCGAACAGCTCCTGCGCCACGCGGTTGTTGCTGTCGACGAGCAATCCGTCGGCAAAGATCGATTCCGATGCACGCTGGCCGCGGATGATGAAGTCGTCCCAGCCGCGCCTGCCATAGACGTTGGTGACCACGCCGGCTGAGTTCTGCAGTGCGTCGCTGAGGTTCTGTGCCTGCTGGCTGTCGAGCAGCTCGCGTGTGATGACGGTGATTGACTGCGCGGCGTCGGCCGCTGACTGATCCGACTTGGTCACTCCGGCCGGCCGCCGCGTGCTGAAGCCGATGTCAGTTTGCCCGTCGGCGGCGGCGCTGACCGTCACGGATGGCAGCGTGGTGAGATCTTCGGCGGCGTGGGAAACAACGGGAGGCAGGAACAGGCAACTGACGGCGGCGGGTATGGCAAGACGGCGGACAAACATGGCGGCCCAGGGCGAAAGCAACGAAAGTGGCGCATCATAAATGAGAATGGTTTGTATTTACAAGAAATTCGTCCGGCAAAAGTCGCACTAACTTACTGATTCGTATCCATCAACGGCGTTTCTAGCGCACATGCTTTCCCTACATAGCGGTCCCTGCGCAGCCCCGTTGCTGCTATCAATGTTCTCTTCCCGGCCGCCTGCCCATGAAACGCACCACCACCATTCCGACCCCGCCGCCCGATGCCGCACATATCCTGGTGCCGGCCGACGCGCAGGCGGGCCATGCCTGCGCCGACGACCGCAACTTCGTCACCGCGCTGGCCCGCGGCATGGAGTTGTTGCGCGCCTTCGGCCCGCAGGACGATTACCTGGGCAACGCCGAGTTGTCGCGGCGCACCGGCATCCCGCGCCCGACCGTGTCGCGGCTCACCTACACGCTGGCCACGCTCGGCTATCTCACCTACATCGAAGCCACTGAGAAGTACCGGCTGGGGCAGGGCGCGATGGTGCTGGGCCACCGCTATGTAGGCGGCGCCGGCATCCGCGAGATCGCGCAGCCGCTGATGCAGTCGCTGGCGTTTGCCTCCGATTGCACGGTGGCACTGGCCATGCCGGACCGGCACGCCATGGTCTACCTGGAAAGCTGCCAGCCGCGCGGGGCGCTGGTGATCCGGCTGGCGCCGGGCGCGCGCCTGCCGATGGCCACCTCGGCGATCGGCCGCGCCTGGCTGGCGGGGCTCGATGCCGATCACCGCGAGGCCGCGCTGGCCGAACTGGCGCGCCACTATGGCTCGCGCTGGCCCGCCGTGCGCACCGGCATCGACCGTGCGCTGCGCGACCACGCACGGCGCGGCTTCTGCGTGGCGCATGCCGAATGGGACCGCACCGTCAGCGGCGCCGCCGCGCCGCTGCGCCTGGCGGGCAGCAGCGAGGTGCTGGCGTTGAATATCGGCGGGGCCGCGACACGGCTGTCGCCCGAGATCCTGGAAAGCAACCTGGGCCCGCGCATCCGCGAACTGGCCGAGACCCTGCAGGCGCGGCTGTGGCAACCCGGCGGCGCGCGCGCGACCGCCCGCTTTGCTTCCGCGCAGCCGGACCCTGATACCCATACCCACGCGTCCAACGCATGACGCGGGCACTGAATTCAACGAGGAGACAACCCATGGAAGTACGCAACAAGACCGTCGTGGTGACTGGCGCGGCCACCGGCATCGGGCGCGCGCTGGCGCTGGCCTTTGCGCAGGCCGGCGCGCGCGGCGTGGCCGTGGCCGACCTGAACGCGGCCGGGGCCGCCACTGTTGCCGCCGAGGTCCAGGCCGTGGCGCCTGCGTGCCAGGTGTTCGCCCAACCGGTCGACGTGGCCGATGCCGCCGCCGTGCAGGGCCTGGCCGACGAGGCCACGCGCCGCTTTGGCCAGGTCGACATCTTCTGTTCCAACGCCGGCATCATCCTGCGCAAGGGGCTGGATGCGAGCGCCGACGAGTGGCAGCGCATCTGGGAAATCAACGTGATGGCGCATATCCACGCGGCCAGGGCGGTGCTGCCGCAGATGCTGGAGCGCGGCGACGGCTACTTCATCAACACGGTGTCGGCAGCGGGCCTGCTGTCGCAGATCGGCTCGGCGCCGTATGCGGTGACCAAGCACGCCGCCATCGGCTTTGCCGAGTGGCTGTCGATTACCTACGGCGACCGCGGCATCAAGGTCAGCTGCATCTGCCCGCAGGGCGTGCAGACCAACATGCTGTTCGGCGAGAAGGGCGAGCGCAAGGGCTTCCTGCAGGAAGGCTCGGTCACCGCCGAGCATGTCGCAGCGGTGACGCTGGAAGGGGTGGCCGACGAGCGCTTCCTGATCTTGCCGCACCCGGAGGTGCTTGAGTACTATCGCCGCAAGGGCCAGGACTACGACCGCTGGCTGCGCGGCATGCGCCGCCTGCATGACAAGGTGATGCAGGAGTTCGGCGGCATCGCGGTCTGAAGGCACGAGTAGTCCTGGCAGGTTTCGGCGGCGGCGTTGGCCGCCGTCTTCACAATGCGGGCAGCCATGCAGCCGCCGGCAACAGGAGGAAAATCCATGCGTTTCGGTACCGTTGCCGCGGCAGTGCTCGCCGCGTCCGCCCTGGTGAGCGCGCCCCCCGCGCTGGCACAAGGCTACCCCGCCAAGCCGATCCGGATCGTAGTCGGCTTCCCCAGCGGCGGCGCGCCCGACACGCTGGCGCGCATCGTCTCGGAAAAGATCTCGCCCTCATGGGGCCAGCCGGTGGTGGTGGACAACAAGCCGGGCGCGGGCGGCAATATCGGCGCCGAAGCCGTGGCGCACGCGCCGGCCGACGGCTATACGCTGGCGTTGGGCACGGTCGGCACGCACTCGATCAACGGCGCGCTGTACAGCAAGATGCCATACGACATGGTCAAGGACTTCGCCCCCGTGGTCCTGATCGCCTCGACGCCGAACGTGCTGGTGGTCAATCCCGGCGTGCCGGCAAAGAGCGTGGCCGAGTTGATCGCGCTGGCAAAGTCCAAGCCGGGCGGCCTGACCTTCGGCACCCCCGGCGTTGGCACCTCGCCGCACGTGGCCGGAGAAATGTTCAATTCGATGGCCGGCGTCAAGATCACGCACGTGCCCTACAAAGGCCGCGCCATGGCCATCCCCGACCTGCTCGGCGGCCATATCACCATGATGTTCGACAACCTGCCGTCGGCCCTGCCCGTGGTGCGCGAGGGCAAGCTGCGCGCGCTGGGCATTACCAGCGCGAAGCGCTCGGCCTCGGCACCGGATATCCCGACGCTGGCCGAGCAGGGCTTGCCTGGATTTGAGGCCGATTCATGGTTCGCCGTGTTCGCGCCGGCCAATACGCCCAAGGATGTAGTGGCCAGGCTCAACACTGAACTCAACCGCATCTTCACGCTGCCCGATGTGCAGGCGAAGCTGAAGACGCTGGGGCTGGATCCGATCCTGGGCACGCCGGAGAAACTGGCGGCGTACCAGCGCCAGGAGATTGCAAAATGGGCGCGGGTGGTGAAGGAATCGGGGGCGAAGGCAGAGTAGGCCGTTAAACCCAGAGAGGGTTTGCTCCCTCTTCCGCTTGCCGGAGAGGGAGCACGCAAGCGCTGATCAGGCGTCCGGCTCCACCGCCCCCCGCGCAGGCTCCGCGCCGCTGGCATCGCGCAACCTGCTCAGGCTGATCAAGGCCCCCAGCGCCGCCACCACCGCCGCCAGATACAGCGCAATGCGCGCCGCGCCGGTCGGCGTCAGGCTGAACAGCAGCGCCACCACCGCTGTGCCGCTGGTCTGCCCCAGCAGCCGCGTGGTCGCCTGCGCACCGCTGGCGCCGCCGCTGCGCTCGGGCGGCGTGGCGCCGATCATGGCGCGGTTGTTGGGGGACTGGAAGAAGCCGAAGCCCGTGCCGCACATTGCCATGCGCCAGACGATGTCCAGGCTGCCGGCGTCCGGGCCCAGCGTGGCCAGCCCGACCAGCCCGCCCGCCAGCATGGCCAGCCCGATGCCGGCGAGGATGCTGGCCGGATAGCGGTCCGACAGCCGGCCCGATACCGTGGCCATCACCGCCACCATCAGCGGCCAGGGCGTGATCAGCAGGCCGGTTTCCTGCAGGGAGCGGCCGAGCTGGTATTCGAGATAGAACGGCAGCGCGATAAAGGCCAGCATCTGCGTCATGAAAGAGCAGAACGAGGTGCCCACTGCCAGCGTGAAGGAGCGGCTGGCAAACAGGTCCACCGGCACCAGCGGCGCGGGGCGCCCGTGCTGGCGCCGCACCAGCAGCCAACCCAGCGCCACAGCGGCGGCCATGCCGGCGGCGCCTGCGATGCGCCAGCGGGCGTGGCCCAGGCCGTCGACGCCGAGGATGAACATGCCGAACACCAGCGCCGACAGCAGCGCGCTGCGGTAGTCGAACTCGCGCGGCTGCGGCGGCGTCGCCGGCAGCGAAGTGCGGCTCAGCACCAGCGCGACGATGGCCACCGGCACGTTGACCGCGAACAGCCATTTCCAGCTGGCGACCGCCAGGATCAGCGCGCCCAGCGACGGGCCCACGGCGATGGTCACGCCGACCACCAGCGCGTTCAGCCCGATGCCGCGGCCCAGGCGCGTGGGCGGGTAGATAAAGCGCACCAGCGCCGTATTGACGCTCATGATGCCGGCGCCGCCGATGCCCTGCAGCACGCGCGCGGCCACCAGCATCGGCAGGTTGACCGCCAGCGCGCACAGCAGCGAGCCCAGCAGGAAGGTGGCCAGCCCCGCCCGGTACACGCGCTTGTAGCCAAGGATGTCCCCCAGCGACGAGAGCGGCAGCAGGCACACGGTCACCGTCAGCTGGTAAGCGTTGACCACCCAGATCGTGCTGGACGGATCGGCCTGCAGCTCGCGCGAGATCGAGGGCAGGGCGATGTTGGCGATCGAGCCATCGAGCACGGCCATGATCAGGCCGAAGAAAACAGTGAGGATCGCCCAGGTCCGCTGTGGCTGGGGAAGGCCTTGTTCTGGCTGCATGGGGAGAGACATTGAAGACAATGCCGCGCCAGCATTGCTCAGGCATGGCCAGGACGGCCATGGCGCAGCGTTGCCATTATCGTCCCGCGTGGCGATGCTCGCAAATTCGCTAATTGTGGTAAGGCGCAGCGCGCCGCGTGCGCTATTCCGCTGCGGCGGCCTGTGCATAGCCGCCCAGCCGTTCAAGCAGGGCTTCGGCCGCGGCTGCCGCGGCCGGGGTCCACGCCTGCGCGGCCTCACACAGTGCTTCCAGTGCCAGGCATGCCTCGAAGATGGGCTGGCGGCGCACGATCATGAAGGCGCCGGCCGCGGCATGGGCCCAGTGCCGCAATGCCGGCAGGTCCTGCTGCGCAATGATGTGCGCCAATGCTGGCAGGTCTTGCTGCAGCTGCCGGCGCAGCATGGCTTCGTAGCGGCGGCGATCAGCAGCTTCGGCCTGCGAAGCCGCAGCCGGATCGTCATTGGTGCCAGGGGGCGGGGCCGCGGCATCCCTGCGACCGGGCAGGCCATGCAGGCACGCCTGCAGGTCCTGCAACGACGCCGGCTTGGCGACAAAGCCGGAAAAGCCGCGCAGGCGCCAGTCTGCGCATGGCTCGCTGCCAGTGAATGCGCTGAAGGCCAGTACCGGCATGTCGGGACGCTGCGCGCGCACCGCGCGCAGCAGCGCATGGCCGTCCATGACTGGCATTTGGATATCGGTCAGCACGGCGTCGATGTGCGTGCTCTCCAGCGCCGCCAGTGCCTGCTTGCCGTTGCCTGCAACGATCGGGTGGCAGCCAAGTGCCTGCAGCTGTTCGGCGATCAGGGTCTGGTTCAGCGCATTGTCCTCGGCGACAAGGATCGTCAGCGGCGCCGCGGCCGATGCCGGGAGTGCCTGCGCCGCCGGCGCGCTGGCGTCTGCCGTCGCAAGCGCCGGCGTGGCGCCTTCGGCCGCCTGGGCCACGCAGTCGAGCAGCGCGCGGTGGCTGTAGGCCGTGACTTCGTGCATGCCGGGGGCGCACTGGCGTGGCCGATGCGGGCCCTCCTGCGTCACCCACACGACCGGGACCTTCGCCGCATCGCGCAGGCCGGCCAGTGCGGCCAGGGGGTACTCTTCCGTGGCGACGACAACGCGTGGCACCTTGACCTGGAAAGACGCCAGCGCGGCCGCCTGCGATGCCAGCACATCGGCACGCCAGCCTGCCGTGGCGAGCCACGCGGCCAGGGCCTCGCCGGTACGCATGTGCTGGCACAGCACCACCACGTCGCCGCACTGCGCCGCGGCGGGCGGGACCGGCGGCAGCGGCGTGCCAGCGGCCGGGGCCAGCGGCACCGAGACCGTGAACGCGCTGCCCACGTCCGGCACACTGTCCACGCTGATGCTGCCGCCCATCAGCTCGCACAGGCGGGCGCAGATCGACAAGCCCAGGCCAGTGCCGCCGTAGCGGCTGGCGGTTGCGGCATCGCCCTGCACGAAGGGCTGGAACACGCGCGCCGCCAGCGACGGCGGCATGCCGATGCCGGAATCGCTGACGCGGCAGACCAGCCGCTGCGTGCCGTGGTGGTCCTGGCGCAGCTCGCCGCTTAAGGTGATGCGGCCGCTGGCAGTGAACTTGAAGGCGTTGCTCAGCAGGTTGTTGAACACCTGCGCCAGGCGCATGCGGTCGCCTGTGACCTCAGCATCCAGCGATGGCGACAGCTGCAGGTGGAAGCGGATGGGACGGCCGGCCACCATCGGCGCATGGGTCAGCGCCACGCTTTCCAGCGCCTCGACGGGGCGGAAGGGCGCGTTGACCAGCCTGAGCTTGCCGGCATCGATCTTGGAAAAATCCAGCACATCGTTGACGATCCGGCGCAGCGCCTCGGCGGCGCTGTCCAGCGCCCTGAGCCGGGCCGCATGTGCAGCCAGGCCGCTGCCGCGCGCGAGCAGTTCCAGGTTGCCCAGCAATGCATTCAGCGGCGTACGGATCTCGTGGCTCATCGCGGCGAAGAAGGTCGAGCGTGCGCGCATCATCGCCTCGGTGGTCTGCTGGGCGGAGCGCAGCTGCTCTTGCAGTGCCTGCTGCGCAGTGCAGTCCTGCACGGCGCAGAACAGCACTGCCTCATCGCGGTAGCGCGCCGGCGCGTAGGTGATTTGCAGGAAGTGCTGGGTGGCGTCGCCGTGGCCGGGTGGCTCATCCGCCGGCGCGCGCGGCGGTGCCGCGACGGTAAAGCTGGAAATGGACGCTTGCCCGCTGCCGCCACCGCATGGCTGTCTTTTGAATGCCTCCGCTACCGCATCGGGCAGGTGCCCATGGGGCTGCCATTGCAGCAGTACGCCGGCCAGCGGGTTCGACGTCAGGACGGCGTAGTCGTGCTGGCGCACGATGCACAGGCCGATCGGCGTGGCATTGACCAGCACCTGGTTCATCAGCTCGCTTTCCAGCGCACGCGAGGCTTCGGCGTGCGTACGCCGCAGCAGGTGCCGGCTCCAGTGGCGCGCGGCCAGCCCGATGGCGCCGGTCAGCAGCAGCATGGCGCCGGCGATCACGGCCAGCTCCGCTGCCAGCGCCGTGCCCAGCATGCGATACGGCAGGTGGTAGACCAGCTGCCCGAAGCCTGCCGGCAGCGGCTGCACCAGCCGCATGCCCGATGGCGTGACATCCAGCATGCTGTGCGACAGCAGGCGCGTGCCGGCTGCCACATCGTGGACGCTGGCCGAGGTTGCCGGCCAGTCGCGCGGCGATACATCGATGACCTGACCGGCTGGATTGAGCAGTGCCAGCAGCGCCGGATCCTCCGCGCGCTGCAAGTCGGCCAGGAAGGCGTGCAGGGGCACGCAGGCGGCCACCAGCATGGTGGGCGTGTCGCCGGCATAGGCGGCGCCGGCCAGCACCATGACCGGGGTGTCGTCCACCGGGTGGCGCAGCGGACCCACCCAGACCTGCTGGTCGCGCGCCGGCACGCTGCGGCCGCTGCGCTCCAGCAGCGCCTGGGTCAGCCATGTGCGCAGCAGCGGGATCAGCGCCGGGTCGAGCGCGAGCGGTGGCGCGCCGGCCTCGGGCTGGCTGATGACCACGGCGCTGTCTTCGTTCAGCGCGACCGCGTAGGCCCCGTGGTCGAGATCGAACGCCTGTTGGGTGGCCACTGCAGCCAGGGCAATCTGCCGCAGCCGCACGTACTGCGCCGGCAGCCCGGCGCCCCAGCCCTGCCGCGTTGCCTCGGTGGCAAGCAGGTGATAGTCCTTGCGCACGGCATCGACGTGGAGGCTGGCGGTGCCGGTGCGCCGGAAGGCCCCGAAGCCGGCATCGCGCGACGGCTCCGGTGCGGGCGCATCCAGGTTGTAGCGGATGCCCAGCACGGTGCGCCGCAGGAACGAGGACTCGTTGTGCAGCAACTGCGAGACCGAGCTGGCGTACCGCGAGACGTCGCTGCGCCGGTAGTCCAGGTGCTGTTCCGTGGCCAGGCCGGCAAGCAGCACGCCCGAGAACAGCACGATGGCGATCAGCACCGCGATGGTCGCTGAATACAGGTGTTGCTGGCGGCGCGCATTGTCGGCAAGCGCATCGAAGGCGCTGGCCAGGGTTTCACGGGTACGGTCGACGGTTTGCTGCATCGGCGGGTCCGGCCATGTCAGATCAGGCGGTTTTCATAGGCGTAGCGGATCAGCCCGGTATTGGTCTGCACTCCCAGCTTGCGCATGGCCACGGTCTTCTGGCTGGAGATGGTGCTGACCGAGCGGCCGAGCTTGCCGGCGATGTCGGTCAGCTGCAGGCCCTGCGCATAGAGCCGGATCACTTCCAGTTCGCGCTGCGTCAGTTCGGTGGCCGGTGCACCGGCGAGCGTGGCGTGTTGCAGGATGGCGTGCACCGCAGGCGAATAGAAGCAGCTGCCGCTGGATGCGACGTGAATGCAGGCGCGCACGACCTCGTCCAGGTGGTCTTCCTTGCTGACGAAGGCGCGCACGCCAAGCTTCATGGAGCGGCGGATGATGGCGGGATTGGACTGGGCGCTGATCACCACCACGCGCGTCAGCGGATGGCGGCGTGCCAGGCGGCCCAGCAGGTTGAAGCCGTCCAGCGAGGTATCGCCGTGGCCCATGCAGAAATCGGTGATGGCGATATCGGCGGGATGCTGGTCCAGCGCGCCGAGCAACTCGGTGCCGTTGCGGCATTCGCAGCTGATCTGGACGCTGCCGCTGCGCTGCAGGCAGTCGCGCAGGGCGGCCACGACCAGCGGGTGGTCGTCCGCCAGGGCGACACGCAAGACTCCGTCGTACATAGCTATCTCCGGATGGGCGGCAACCGGTACACGCCGGTTGCACTGGGCGATTGCGCCACCACAAATCCGAAATTCTGGCTATGTTCCGCGACCCATTGAATCGTAATTCTGCTAGTTCAGGGAACTTGCATGAGGCGGGCATGGACACGGCCAGTTCGGCAAATGCGTGACCTGTCCATTGAACAGCGCCATGCCGCGATGCTTGACCTGGGTTTGCGCAGCATTGCGGCGCTTGTTCCGCGGTGAGCGCGACCAGCTATTTGCCTCATGTCAATGCGTGGCGGAAGACGCATTCACGTAGCGGCAGGCAGGAGCACGGGGAGAGAAAGTGAATTCGCGGTGACTTCGCCGCGTGCGCGCAACGCGCCGGCTCCGGGCGGCGCGAACTTTCACGCTTCGGGGCGCGGACCGCTGTCCTAGAATGAAGCTGACACGCGCCCCGCGGCGCGTGCACCGCGTTGGGGAACGCCATGCCCGTCTACCAATATCGCTGCGAGAAGTGCGGCCATATGTTCGAGAAAACCGAGCATCTCGCAGAACACGCCTCTGCCCATCCGAACTGCCCGAACTGCGGCAGCCAGTCCGTCCAGCACGCACCGGCCCCGTTCGTGGCAGTGACCCAGCGCAAGAGCTGAGTCCGCTGAGTCCGAACAACTACCTCCCAGGAGGGTTTGCGGCCCGCCGCACTTGTGCGGCGGCCGCGCGGGTGTGCCGCCGGCCGACGGCCGCGGCATGTCTTTTCCAGGCGTGGTGCCCGTGCACCACGTGCGTTAGCGCTGCGCGCAAGCGGCGATCTCAACCTTGACGGAGGATGCCATGGCAACGAGACCGTTCACCGAATTTCCCGCCGACGAGCAGCAACAGGTCCTGCAGGTATGCAGGCATGTCGGGCTTGCGGCCGAGATGTTCGAGATTTTCGAGGAAAGCCGCGAGGCCGGGGTGCGGCGCATCAGCGTGCGCCGGGTCGGCACGGACAAGACCAGTATCTACGAGGCAGGCCCCGATTCGGTCTGGGTCGAGGAATTCGAGAGCGACCTGGAGTGCGGCCTGTTCGGCCAGGTGACGGCCTGACGGCGCGGCTCAGTGCCGTCCGCGTTCGCCGGTGCGCGACACCACTGACGCGCCGGCGATCAGCTCCTTGAGCAATGCCAGCGACGCCGCACCGCAGGTGCGGTACGGATCCAGTTCGGCGCGCGCCGAGAACTTGAGCAGGGTGGCGGTGTTGATGCGCGCCGCATTGACCTGGCCCATCGCCCAGCCGGCAAAGTCGCGCGTGCAGGTTTCCTCGAAATGCAGCAGGGTCACGTCGTGGTGGCGCGGGTCGCGTGCGATCGCCTGGAACAGCTGTGATACGTCCTGGCGGTCGCCTTCCAGCGCCTGCAGGAAGATGCCGTTGCCGTGGCACAGCACCCCGGTGATGCCGTGGCGCGGATTGCGTTCCAGGCTGGTGGCCAGGATGGCGTCGAGCAGGGCGGCGTCGATGGCCTGGCGGGCACGGCTGGCATAGAGCAGGCGGACTAGCATGGTCGTGGCGCTCGGTTGTGGCGGCTGGTGGGCGGGGCGTGCGGCCTAGCCGCGGTTGTGGTTCAGCAGCGTGAGGAACTCGCGGCGCAGGCTGTCGTCCTTCAGGAACGAGCCGCGCATCACGCTGTTGGTCATCTTGGCATCGGTGTCGCGCACGCCGCGCCAGTGCATGCAGAAGTGCTCGGCCTCCATCACGATGGCGAGGCCGTCGGGATTCATCTTTTCCTGCAGCAGGTCGGCGACCTGTGCCACCGCCTCTTCCTGGATCTGCGGCCGGCACATGATCCATTCGGCCAGGCGCGCGTACTTGGACAGGCCGATCAGGTTGGAATGCTGGTTCGGCATCACCCCTACCCACAGCTTGCCGATGATCGGGCACAGGTGATGCGAGCAGGCACTGCGCACGCGCAGCGGGCCGACGATCATCAGTTCGTTGAGCTGGCCGACGTTGGGGAACTCGGTCACCGGCGGGGCCTTGGCGTAGCGGCCGGCGAAGATCTCCTTCAGGTACATCTTGGCGACGCGGCGCGCAGTTTCCTGGGTGTTGTGGTCGTTGTCGACGTCGATCACCAGCGCGCGCAGCACGTCTTCCAGGCGCGCCTGCACTTCGGCCTGCAGCTGCTCCATCTCGCCCGGCTCGATGTAGTGCGCAATATTGTCGTTGGCGTGGAAGCGCTCCTGCGCGGCCTCCAGCCGTGCGCGGATGCGGGCCGAGACGCTGTGGCCATGGGGGTGGCCGGCATCGTCGCCGGCGTTGCTGTCCTTCGCGCGGTGCGCCGCGTCCTTGCTGGTCATGGTTATGCGTGGTGGGATGGATGACTGCGCAGCGGGTGTGCCGGATTCACTATATGGCAGATGCCGTGGCCTCACAACCCGCGCGGGGCATGGCAAGTTGCGGCGCGGTGGGCCGATTACGCCACAAGCCGGCATTGCTCCGTGAATAGTTCATGACATCGCTAAAGCCCGCGCCGCACAACGCCGACAAGCGCACATAATGTCTGCACAACGCCAGGCAGCCCGCCATAAAGCCGCCGGCACCCGGCCGCTGCAGCGCGGCCTGACTCTTTGTCGGGAATAACGTCATCATGCCGATTGCCTTTCCGTGCAGCAGCCTGATGCTGCTCCATGTGGTCACAGTGCCGCTGCCGGCCACGCCGGTGGAAACTGGCGTGGCGGAACACCACGCCAGTGCCGTGCGCCATGGCGCGACCGGCCTGCGCCGGTCCCTGCTGCAGCCCGCCGACATCCCCGCGGCCAATGACGCCGCCACCAGCTGAGCCAGCTGTTCAAAGAAGCAAGAGCGCCAGTGCCGGCAGCATCGCTGCCGGCATCACCACGGCCCCCACGCGCAGGAACTGGCCGGCGCTGACCATATGCCCTTCGCGTCGCAGCGCCGTGAGCCACAGCAGCGTGGCCAGCGAGCCGGTGACGGACAGGTTGGGGCCAAGGTCAATGCCGACCAGCACGGCACCAGTCACGGCATGCGAGGCATTTCCACCCGCCAGCGCCGAGGCGGCGATCAGGCCGGCCGGCAGGTTGTTGGCGATATTGCCCGCCAGCGCCACCCCCGCGCCCACGCCCAGCAGGGCCAGCGCGCCGCCGTCGCGCGACGCCGCTGCGACGGCATCGGCCAGCTGGCCGATCACCACGGTCTGCTCCAGTGCCGCGACCAGCACGAACAGCCCCGCCACCATCGGCAACACCCCCCATGACACCTCGCGCAGCGCCGGCACCAGCAACTCGCGCCGGGTCGCGCAGACCAGCAGCAGCGTGGCCACGCCCGCCGCGCAGGTCGGCCAGCCCAGGTCGTTGCCGCGCAGCGAGGCCACCAGCAGGATCAGGCCGGTCAGCACGATGCCCAGCGCGGTCAGCCGGGCCTGCGGCGACAGCGGCGGCACCGGCACGTCATGTTCGATGGGCTCGGCCAGTGCCGCGCGCTGGGTCCACCACAGCGCCGCCAGCGTGGCCAGCACCGCGGCCAGCGACGGCAGCGCGAAGCTCGCCAGCCAGCCCGCCAGCGGCGGCATGCGTTCGCCGAAGATGACCAGGTTGGCCGGGTTGGAGATCGGCAGCACGAAGCTGGCGGCATTGGCGATGAAGGCGCACGCGTACAGGTAGGGCAGCGGATGCCGGACCCGCGCGGCGCGGGTGGCGGCCAGCACCGCGGGCGTCAGCACCACGGCGGTGGCGTCGTTGGACATGAAGGCCGTCACCAGCGTGCCGAAGCCGTACACCAGCAGAAACAGCCGCGGCGCCGAGCCGCGCGCCCGGCGCACGGCGAGCGCGGCGACGTGGTCGAACAGCCCGGTCTTGCGGGCCAGCTCTGAGACCAGCATCATGCCCGCGAGAAACAGGTACACGTCGTAGCCGCGCAGCACTGCCGCCAGCGCGTCGGGCAGCGTCATCAGGCCGGTGACGCACAGCAGCAGGGCGCCGGCGGCGGCCCAGAAGGCTTCGGGCAGGCGGAACGGGCGGAACAGGACGCCGGCCGTGGTCAGCGCGGCGACCGACCAGATCAGCAGCGGGGCGTGGCTGGACATCGGGATCGGGGACAGTGGAAAGCCGGAAGTCTACAGCCTGGCGTCCGCGGGGACGGCCGGCGTGGCAGCGCCGGGCGCCGGCAGGCCAGTTGCCTCGCTGGTGACGGGTGTCGGCGCGGGGGCAGCCGGGGCCGGGGCCGCGGTCCCGCCGAGGTTGCTGGCGACCGGATCGACCACCGGCGCCGCCGCGGGTGCCGGCGGCGGGAAGCCGATGGCGGCGATGCCGTGGCTGCCATCGGCATACTCCGCGTACATCCAGTCATCGCCCACGCGGACCACGCCGGCGGGCGCTTCGGCTTCAGGCACGGGCGCGCCCGCAAGGCGGCCCTCCTTATAGGCGGCCCACACCGGCAGCGCGGTGGTGGCGCCGAATTCATGCTCGCCCAGGCTGCGGTTGTCGTCGTAGCCCATCCACGCCACCGTGACGACGCCGCCGGCGTAGCCCGCGAACCAGCCGTCGACCGAGTCGTTGGTGGTGCCGGTCTTGCCGGCCACGTCGGCGCGGCGCAGGTAGCGGCGCACGCCGGCGCCGGTGCCGTCGTCGACCACGCTGCGCAGCAGGCTGTCCATGACAAAGGCGTTGCGGGCGCTGATCACGCGCGGCGGGGCCGGGCTGTCCGCGGCGTCGTCCGGCTCGGCAGAGAACAGCACCTTGCCCTCGCTGTCGGTGATGCGCGCGATCAGGTAGGGCTCGATGCGGTGGCCGCCGTTGGCAAAAACGCCATAGGCCGCGGCCAGGCGCAGCGGCGAAGTGGTGCCGGTGCCCAGTGCCAGCGGCAGGTAGCGCGGCAGCCGCCTGGGCGCGAAGCCGAAGCGGCTGGCGAACTCCACCGTGTACGGGATGCCGATCGCCTGCAGTGTGCGGATCGCCGGCAGATTGCGCGATTCGGCCAGCGCCTGGCGCACGGTGATGGGGCCGACAAAGCGCCCGTCGTCATTGGACGGCTGCCAGCGCGAACCATTGGGCAGCGGCGCGTCGTTGATCAGCGTGCCGGGCGACACGCCGCGCTCCAGTGCCGCCGCATAGACGAAGGGCTTGAAGGTCGAGCCCGGCTGGCGCTGCGCCTGGGTGGCGTGGTTGAAGCGGCTGATGGCAAAGTCGGCGCCGCCCACCATCGCCTCGATCGCGCCGGTGGCGCTGTCCAGCGATACCAGCGCACCCTGCGGGCCCTGCGGCAGGTCCTTGACGAACTTGCGGTGGCGCCGCGCGTAGCCTTCCAACCCGCCGTGCACCGCATCGTAGGCCAGCGTCTGGCGCACCGACGACACCGTGGTGTAGACGTTCAGGCCGCGCGTGTAGGCCTCGTCGCCAAAGCGCTCGCGCGCCAGCTGGCGCGCGAGTTCGGCCACGTACTCGGCATGCCCGGCAAAGCTGCCGGGGCTGTCGTCGGAGACCGCCAGGCGCGCGGCGCGGGCCTCGCGGTAGGCGTCCTGGCTGATCATGCCCAGCGCCAGCATGCGGCCCAGCACATATTCCTGGCGCCGCTTGGCGCGCGCGAAGTTGACCACCGGGTTGATGGACGAGGGGGCCTTGGGCAGCCCCGCCAGCATCGCCGTCTCGGCTAGCGACAACGACGCCAGCGGCTTGCCGAAGTACGCATGCGCGGCGCTGCCGAAGCCGTAGGCATGCTCGCCCAGGTAGACCTGGTTCATGTACAGCTCAAGGATGCGGTCCTTGGGCAGGGTCTGGTCGATGCGCCAGGCCAGCAGCATTTCATACCACTTGCGCGCCAGCGTCTTCTCGCGCGACAGGTAGAAATTGCGCGCCACCTGCATGGTGATGGTGGACGCGCCCTGCGCATAGCCCTGGCCCAGGTTGGCCAGCGCGGCGCGCAGCACGCCGGGCATGTCGACACCCTCGTGCTCGTAGAACTGGTCGTCCTCGGCTGCCAGCAGCGCCTGGACCATGCGCGACGGCATCTGCCCGAAGGGGATGAACTCGCGGTGCTCGCTGCCGAACTCGCCGATCTGCACGTTGTCGCTGGTGTAGATCCGCAGGGGCACGTCGGGCCGGTAGTCGCGCAGGGCGTCGACTGGGGGAAGCTGCCGCAGGCTTACCACCGCGGCAAAGCCGGCAAGCAAGGCACCGGCTGCAGCCAGCGCCAGTACGGCACCGCCTGCCTTGACTGCGATTTTTTTCATGCGCGCATTTTACCCGCTGCCTGACTGACCTTAGCGGCTGGCCGCCAGCGGCAACGGGTTGCCGAGCTCGTCATGATCGATGGGCGGCGTGCCGGTGGTGGCCGGCGGGGTAGGC